>CAWHFT010000251.1:0-6753 GCA_963828175.1 uncultured Spirochaetota bacterium | reverse complement strand
AGAACCGCCAATTGCGAAATTTTCCTCCTCCAGGACCGGCTTGAAAAAAGCCTGATGCGCGTCAGAGAACCTTTTTATTGTCTCGTAGGCCGCCGCCCGCCCTTTGGCGGTGAGCGCCACTTCATAGGCCCGCAAGTCGCGCTTGGGCGTGGATCGCGTGATCAGTTTCTTGCGCTCAAGGGACTGCACCGCTTTTGAGGTGGTCGTTCGATCAGTCTTAGCGGCTTTGGATAATTCGGCCTGGGTTATAGCCCGGCCTTCCTCGGAAAAACGCAGCACGTTGGCCAGAACGACTGCGTGCGCAACGGGCAGCTTGAGGTCTCGGAGGGCGAGCGCCAAGCGTCGCTGCCAAAGCCTCGACAGCTGCCACAGAAGAAAACCGCCGATGCTTTCGGCTTCGTCCCCGATAATTAGTTTGATCTCGTCCATATAGTCAGTATACTGATGATATGAAGGCAATACTATGGTTGGATTGGCCTTTGCGTGCATCGGGACGGTTGCCCACTCCGCCTGTACGGCGGTTGCCGCTCCCATCATGCTGAGCCTCAAGGACGCGCCGAACGAAGAAAAGGCGCTGACCGCAAAACTCGAGCAAATTCGCGGCTTGGCACACATACAAGGCGATCTTCCAGTTCCTGACCTTCGTCGCCTTGGTGTGGACTTTGGTAGTAGCGAGCCGAGGTTTCTAGGAGGATAGCCATGGAAACGGGAGAGAAGCCAAAACGCGAATTTATTTTCCTGAGACAAATGAGCAAACGTCAATTTGCCGTCTGGTTCCGGGTTGTCGCGATCATTTTGATTTTGTTCGGACTACTATATCTGTTCTTCGGGCTCAAGATATTTTCCGGATCGATTACTCTGCTCGGCAGAACGATGAATCCAGTTCCCCGAGCCGTGCTGCTGGATTGGGTAAGCGCTCTATATGCGGCCATTATGCTCGGCTGGGGAGTCACGCTTCTGCTCGTCGGCAGGATCGCATTTAAACGTAACGACGCCGAGCTCAAGAGGGCTTTGATAATCGGTTTAGCCGTATGGCTAGCGATAGAAGCCGCAGCCTCTCTCTTGCTTGGCGTATGGATAAACGCCGGCGTGGACGCCGCGGTATTGGCACTTTTTTCCGTGCCGCTGCTCCACCGGTTCCGCGATAAGGAGCCGAGGACCGCGGCTAGAGAGCTAAGGGGATCGACGACAGCTGTCCATCCCGGCTCTATTCCTTCCCGCGGATCTCGACTCGCCGGATCTTGCCCGAGATCGTCTTGGGCAGCTCGGTCACGAACTCGATGACGCGCGGGTACTTATAGGGCGCGGTGACCTTCTTCACGTGCTCCTGCAGCTCGAGCTTCAGGTCGTCGCCGGCGACCCAGCCCTTGGCGAGGACGACGGTGGCCTTGACGACCTGGCCGCGGTCGGGGTCGGGCACGGCCGTAATCGCGCACTCGAGCACCGCCGGGTGCTCGAGGAGCGCGCTCTCGACCTCGAAGGGGCCGATCCGGTAGCCCGAGCTCTTGATGAGGTCGTCGGCCCGGCCCGATGAACCAGTAGTAGCCGTCCTCGTCCCGCCAGGCCATGTCCCCCGTGCGGTAGACGTCGTCGTGCCACGCGCGAGTCGGTGAGCGCCTTGTCCCTGTAGTAGCCGCCGAACATGCCGACCGGCTTGCCGCTTCGCCGTGCGCACGACGATCTCGCCCCTCGACGCCGACCTCGCAGGACTTGCCATCGTCGTCGACGATGTCGAGGTCGTAGCCCGGCGAGGGCTTGCCCATCGAGCCGGGCTTCGGCTCCATCCAGGGGTAGGTCGCGACGGCGACCGTGAGTTCGGTCTGGCCGTAGCCCTCCCTGAGCGAGAGGCCCGTCTCCGCCTGGAAGCGGTTGAAGACCTCGGGGTTGAGCGGCTCGCCCGCGACCGCGCAGCGCTCGAGCTTGGAGAAGTCGTAGGCGCGCAGGTCTTCCTTGATGAAGAACCGGTAGATCGTGGGCGGCGCGCAGAATGTGGTGACGCCGTGCTTGGCGATGATCGGAGAGCAGGTCCTTGGGCACGAACCGGTCGTAGTCGTAGACGAAGACCGCGCACTCCGCACAGCCACTGGCCGTAGATCTTGCCCCACATCGCCTTGGCCCAGCCGGTATCCGAGACGGTGAGGTGAAGGCCGCCGGCCTTGACGTCCTGCCAGTATTTCGCGGTGATGATGTGGCCCAGGGGATAGGTGAAGTCGTGCAGGACCATCTTGGGCATGCCGGTGGTGCCCGAGGTGAAGTAGATGAGCATGATGTCGCCGTTCTGCGTCGCTTTGCCGCGCCGGCGGGCCGCTCGAAGGCGGCGGCGGCCTTCTCCAGCCCCGGGGTGAACTGCAGCCAGCCCTCTCGCGGCCCGCCCAGGGTCGCCTTGGCGACGAGACTGGGCGTCTGCGGCTGCGCCTCGTCGACGCGCTTCATGACGTCGGCATCGTCGATCGTGACGATCATCTTGATGTCGGCGGCCTTGTTGCGGTAGACGATGTCCTTCGTCGTGAGCAGGTGGGTGGCCGGGATGGCGATGGCGCCGAGCTTGTGCAGGGCGAGTATGGCAGAACCAGAACTCGTAGCGGCGCTTGAGGATGAGCATGACCGGGTCGCCCTTCCCTATCCCGGCCGCGGCGAAGAAAGTTGGCGGCCTTGTCGCTCATCTTCTTGAGCTGGGCGTAGGTGAAGGTCGCCTCGGCCCCCTTCTCGTCGCACCAGACGAGGGCGGCCGCGTCGGGTCTCGCTCGCGCGAGCTCGTCCATCACGTCGTAGGCGAAGTTGAAATTCTCTGGCACGTCGATGCGGAAGTTCTCGACGAAGTCTTCGTAGGAAGAGTATTCGATTCGCTTCAGGTATTTTTGCAGCATCGTTCGCCCCTATAAAATGATCGCGAGGAAGCGGGCTCGCCCGCCCCCCAAAGCCTTCATGCCGTGACCGGCGCTCGAATCGAAGAAGATCGAGTCGCCCTCTTCCAGGACGAGCTCGGTTCCGTCGATGACCAGCTTGAGCCGGCCTTCGAGCACGTAGTTGAACTCCTGGCCCGGATGCGGAGTTGAGCTCGACCTCGCCGCCCACCGGACCCCGCGCACCGTCGCGCGGGGACGGCTCGACCGTGACGAGGAAAGGCTCGGCCTTCTTGTGGATGAAGTTGTAGGCGAGGCTGAGGTAGCGGTACGGGGTGCGCCGCTCGACGGCCACGCCCTTGTCCTTGCGGACGAGACAGTATTTGCTGAGCCGTGGCGCTTCACCGGTGAGCAGCTCGGTGAGCTCGATCTTGAAGAAGCCGGCCACCTCGTAGAGCACGCCGATCGGGATGTCGACCGCCCCCGACTCGTAGCCGCGATAGGCTTCCGTGGACAGCCTGATCCCCTTCGCGAGGCTTTCCGGAGAAATTCCGGCTATCTCCCTAAGCTCCTTGATCCGCGCCGCGATCTGTTCGACCTGTCCCGGCATTGGACGCTCCTTCCCGCCGCTTCGCTCCGGCGAAGGCTGAATGATAAAAGCTCCTCGCTCCGCGGTCAACAAGTTTCGCTCAACTCATGCCCCAGCTGCGTCTCAGCTCGTCGAAGACGCCGGCGCACGCGATGCTGTCGGCGAGCGGGATGAGGTCGCTCTCGATCTTGCCCGCGGCGAGCAGATCGCGAAAATGCTCGATTTGGAAGATGAAGCCGTCGGCGAAGGTGCGCTCGAAGGTTTCGACCGAGGTCCCGTCGGGGTCGAAGCGTTCGCGTTTCTGCGGACCAAGAAAATCGCGGACGACGATATAGCCGCCGTCGCCGAAGACGCAGGCGTCGCGAGGAACGGCCGCGGTGACGCCGCAGGCCAGGCTCGCGACGGCACCGGAGGGGAAGCCGAGGCTGATCGCGGCATACTCGTCGACGCCGGTCCGGCCGATGCTGGCCGCTCCCGCTACGCCGGCCGGATTCTCGCCGAGGATACCGGTCGCGAATTCGATGGGATACACGCCGGCGTCGTAGAGGCCACCCCCGGCGAGCGCGGGGTTGAAGATCCGTCCCTCGGGATCGAACGGCGCCTGAAAGCAGAAGGCGGCCTGGATCAGCTTTACGGCGCCTATCTTGCCGCCGAGCGCCCATTCGCGGGCCGCGCGGAAAGCCGGGATGCAGCGAGTCCACATCGCCTCCATCAGGAGGACGTTCTTGCGCCGCGAAAGCTCGGCCAGGCTCTCGGCGTCTTTCTTGGTGAGGACGAGCGGCTTTTCGCACAGGACGGCCTTGCCGCTTTCGAGGCAGAGCCTCGCGATCTCGTAGTGGAAGTTGTGCGTCAGGGCGATGTAGACCGCGTCGACCCCGCCATCGGCGATGAGCTCGCGATAGCTGCCGAAGGCTCTGGCCGCGCCGTGCCTCGCGGAGAACGCCAACGCCCTGGCCTCGTCGCGTGCGGCCACGGCAGCCAGTTCCACGCCCTGCGCCGTCTTCATCACGCTCGCGAAGCGCTCGGCTATGCCGCCGAGGCCGATGATGCCGAATCTGACGTTCACTCGGACCTCCTTTGAAACAATCGACATCCTAATGTACTTGCTGGCCTCGGGCCATGGGAGATTGGCCTAAATAACGGCCTCGGCGAGGCCGAGTTCGCGCGCGATCGCGACGAGTCGTTTGTCTCGAGACCAGATACTGCAGGATCGGGCCTGGCACGCGGCGAGGAGTCCGGCATCGACCCATCCGATGCCGCGGCCGGCGAGGCTGTTCGATTCGATGAAGGCCAGCACTTCCGCATCTTTTACGGGACGCAACTCGGTCAGGTAGCCGAGGAACTTGAAGAACTTTTCTCGGTCCTTGATGAGGCCGAGGTCCAGTTCGCCTTTCACCCAAGGATGCACAAGAACGAGGTCGTCCTCCAGGAGTTTGACGAGCCGCGGGTCCTTCGAACGCAGATGGTCGATCCAGACGCTGGTATCGACCAGGATCACCGGCCGGCCTTCGTCTTCGGCGTCGCGGGGGGAAGCCTCCGACGAGGAACGGTCTTAGCGGTGCTATCGCTACCGCCCATCGCCGCCAATTGGGCGCGAGCTTCTTTCGCTATGAGGGCCCGAAGACCTTCGCGGACGATGTCGCTGATGCGTTCCAATCCAGATGCCGCGCGCGCGTCCTCGACGAGATCGTCGGCGATCACGAGTGTAGTTCTCATGCATATAAATATGCTGCAGAAGTATGCGACCGTCAACTGCCGGCAGTCAGTAATCCACGTATGCCGGGAATGACAGCTCGGCGTCGGTGGGAGCGTTGTCGAAGAAGGCCGAGAACTTCCGGTCGAAGGCCTTCGCGAAAGCGATGCGGCCCGGGTCGTCGGGCGCAGAGCCGGCCGGAAGGACGAAGAAGAGATAGTAGGCGCCCGGCTCGAGGCCGAGCACTGCCCCTTGGCCACGCGTGAGTACGTAGGCCGCGAGGCCGCCGATGCTCGTGCGCTTCCACGACGACCCCAGGACCAGTGCCTCGCGCGTGAACCACACCGTGACCACATCGGCCGGCGCTGCCGGGGATGCCGCTCCCGCTCCCGGCGACCCGGCTGCGGCGGGGCTGTAGTCGCCGACGAGGGCCGGGAGGGCGTTCGCGGCGAAGAATGGCAGCCCCCTGACGGGGTAAGCGCCGCGAACGAGGATCGACCGCTGAGAGCCTGCGATCGGTGCGTCGGCGGGAGCCGATGGCGCGAGGCGGGCCGTCAGCGCGATCAGGGCGAAGGCGATCGCGGCGCTGGTCGGCCTCATCGAGCCCTCATTCCTTCATTCGACGGTCACCGACTTCGCCAGGTTGCGGGGCTGGTCGACGTCGCGGCCGAGATCGAGGGCGCAGAAATAGGCGAACAGCTGGAGGGGCACGACCATCGTGAAGGGATAGAAGCGGCTGTCTATCTTGGGCACGGGGATGAAGTCGTCGACGATATCCTCGAGCTCTTCGTCGCCCTCGACGCCCACAGCTATCGCCGCGCCGCCGCGCGCCTTCACCTCGACGATGTTGGAGATGACTTTTTCGCGCAGGCCGTCGTCGGGCACGAGAAAGACCGTCGGCACCTCGGGGCAGACGAGCGCGATGGGCCCGTGCTTGATCTCGCCGGCGGGATAGCCCTCGGCGTGGATGTAGGATATCTCCTTGAGCTTGAGCGCGCCTTCGAGCGCGATCGGATAGAGCAGGCCGCGGCCGAGGTAGAGGAAATCGCGGCAGCGCGAGTATCTTCTTGGCGATGGCCTGGATCAGGTCCCGGCGGCCGAGGACGGCCTTGACCTTTTCCGGCACCGAGGCGAGGCCCTCGAGGAAACGCTCGCCCTCGGCCCGCGACATGTCGCGCATCCTCGCCATGTGGAGGGTGAACAGGTAGAACGCCGCGAGTTGGCTCGTGAAGGCCTTCGTGGAGGCGACGGCGATCTCGGGGCCGGAGTGGACGTAGACGCCGCCGTCGGACTCGCGCGCGATGGTCGAGCCCACGACGTTGCAGATGCCCAGGACGTTGGCGCCCTTTCGCTGGATCTCGCGCATGGCGTAAAGGGTGTCGGCCGTCTCGCCGGACTGGGAAACTGCGAACCAGAGGCTGTCGCGCTCGACGACGGGGTTGCGGTATCGCAGCTCGCTCGCCACGTCGGCCTGAGCGGGTATGCGCGCGATGGACTCGAGCAGCTGCGCGCCCACGAGGCTGGCGTGCCAGCTCGTGCCGGCGGCGATGATGTTGACGCGCGAGACGGCGCGCTGGTAGCGCTTATCCAGGTTGAGGCCACCGAGCTTGGCGGTGGCGTTCTCCTTG
>CAWHFT010000250.1:0-17555 GCA_963828175.1 uncultured Spirochaetota bacterium | reverse complement strand
CTTCTGGCCGCCACGGGCGAACTGGTAACCCAGATGGTTGCCGCTCACCTAGGCCCGCACGTGATGATCTGGCTCGCCATTGGGGCGCTTGCAGGTTTCGCTGTCAAAGTGCCGCTGATGCCTGTCTCCTTGTAAACATAATCTAAATAACTCGGCTGATGCTGACAGGCCCTTGTACAGGCCAAGAACCGTGCTAAATACACGGAGATTCTGCAGCTGACGAAGGGAGTTCTCTTTCTCGGCACGCCGCATTGGGGATGTTCTTGGATACTCTGGGCTGGGTCATAGCCAAATTTCTGCAGGCTTTTGGTTCAAACCCAGGCGCCCCCAATTAGCTTTAGACTCACCTGCCTTACTAGATCTTCATCAAGCTTGGGCTCAGATGTCTCGGCTGATGACTTGCGAGTTGTCAATTTCTTTGAGCAACACAAATCGCGCGTAATCAAAACCCTTCCATGGTCTAATTTTGTGAGTCATGCCGCAAGACGAAAGAGCTCGTCGCCCTAACCCCCCGCTCCAGTTCGTCAAGGAGCAGTCTGCCTCTTATGCAGGTTCTCGGAAGGTAGAGAATGTCGGTCTTCCTGTCGATCATTATGGGTTAAACAAGTTTAGCTGGGCGAGTTTACAACAGTCACTGGATCTGGTCCTCCGACGTGCTCACTCATCTGCCAGCGTCCACCCGTCTCCTCGGACAGTCTCGTCCTCTATCGCCAGAGAAAGGCTCTTATCCTCGATCGGTAGCACGTTACGCCAGATGTCAACTAAAGATACCCGCGGACCTCGTATCCTTATTCTTCATGGGCTTGGGGGCATCGGCAGAATCCAGATCGGTGCTTAATTTGTCGAAGAACACAAAGCAGATTTCAGTCCCGTCCTTTGGATTGATGCGGAGAGCCAGGAGACTTTACGGGCAAGCTTTGAGCGTTGTGCAAGTGATTCTCCAGGCCTCTCTATTAATAGAATACCTGGTCAAGACGTCAAGCTGAGAGATCAGCCAGCAGTCAAGGGTGTACTCGATTGGTTTCAACAGCAACATATCTCAAGCCTCGAGTGGCTGGTAGTAATCGACAATGACGACACTGAATACAGTAATATTGAAGATATCATCCCTCAAGGAGGCAATGGGAACGTGATCATTACAAGTCAGCACACGTCTCCAAAACTGTTGGGGAGAGACTGTGCGAAAATCAATCTAGATTAGCCGGACTGAAGCCAGTAACCTGCTCCTTCAAGATTTTGAAACGGACTTTGAATCAGTGCCCTTTGACGTACGAGACGCTGCTGACGAAATTCTGGACTTCCTCGATGGCTTCCCACTTGCAATCGACCTGGCACGTGCATATCTTGTTATGCAACCGGACTATGAGGCCGCTTTGAAGCAGTATTCGACCGATCTTGTCCGCCATAAGGACGAGCTGCTATCTTATAAACCCTTCTATACTCTCTCGTCATATAAAAAGACGGTGTGGACGGTATGGGACACCACTCTTGCCGCCATCGACAGCCGATACCCTGAGTTAGAGTCACTATCGTTAACGTTTCTAGCCATGTAGCAATACGATGGTTGAGTAAATATTACAACATGGCACGTATTGCTGAATCGGGGGAGACTAGGCCGACGCTCGTAGCGGGCTACCGCGAGTCCGTTCAAGTTTCCTCTCTCGGTCGCTCGTGCGATCGGGCTTCGTGGAATCGTCTCACCCAGTGCCGTTGGCGCCAAATCGGAGGCATTGCTCGAGCTCGATGTGGCAGAGAGTCTATCCGTCGAGGCCAAGCTTGACCTACCGGACGCGATTCGAGCCTTGCGCGATGCGCCGGAGCGGCACACGATCGTGGTCGAAGCATGCGAAATGGAGAAAGCCCTGGAGCGGACCCTGGCGTAGCTTGTTTTACCCTCCTCATCGAAGGGAAACTGGTATACACTGGTCGTCGAATTCAGATGGGCGCTATAGTGGAAGAGCACTTTTCGAGCGCGAGCCGCCTCGGCTCGCTTAACAGCCCCGGTCGCTCGAGCAGCTTGCGGCTGAAGCTAATGGTCTACTTTCTGGTCATACTTCTTATTCCCCTGATTTCCCTGGGCTTTGTCGGACCCGCTCTCTATGCGAGATCCATCGAGCGCGAAACCAACTCTCATATGGCGGGCATGATCAGTCAAGTGAACATGAACATCGAGCTTCGTGTCCGAGAGATGGAGCAGCTCATCGACCTCATCGCGCGTACCGAGGTCGTAAGCTCCTTTCTAATGAAAGGCTACGCGACGATTTCGGAGCATCAGGCGATAGCCGAAACGCTGGCATCCATATCGGCGACGCATCCCGAGATCGCCGGCGTGCTCGTCGTTGCCGAAAATGATGCTTGGCAGAGCGACGGTTTCTCGAGAACTACGCGAGATCCGCTCACCGAGGAGCAATGGTACGCGATCGCCCGCGACGCCCCGGGGGATGTCAGGCTCATTTCCCGGCCAATCGGACGCAATATACGCTCGACGAGGCAATACGGCGCTGACGAAGTAGTGTCCATTGTCAAGGCCGTGACGGGAGAGACCGACAAGACGGTTCGGGGAGCGATTCTCATCGATATGAGGCTTTCCGCTATCGAGGAACTTTTCACCGATTCGTCTCTCGGCAAAGGCGGATTCTTATTCATAGCTGATTCGGCGGGCGAAATGGTATATACGCCCGTGAATCGGGTAGCATATCGTATTCCCCTGGCCAAGCTTACCGGCGATTCGCCGTCCGACATAGTGGCCGTGGAGGGCACCGATTATCAGGTGCTCTCCCAGCGATCTCCCTATACCGGGTGGAAGACGCTCGGTGTCTTCTCGCTAGCCGAAATGCTGCGCGAAGTCCTGCTTATCCGCTCGTGGACCTATGTAATCGGCGGGCTTACCATGTTCATGGCCATCGTGGCCGCGTATTTCTTCACTTCCTCGATAGCGAAGCCGGTGCTCGACCTCCGAAGTCTGATGAAGCGCGTGGAGCACGGTGATCTTTCCGTACGCTTCTCCCGGGCGCCGAACGACGAGATAGGCGAGCTGGGCCTCGGCTTCAACGAGATGATAGAGCGTATCCAAAGCCTCATCGATCAGGTTTATACCGAGCAGCAATCGAAGCGCGACGCGGAGCTTCGGATCCTACAGGAGCAAATCAAGCCGCATTTTCTCTACAACACCCTCGATACGATCCAGTGGATGGCGCAAGAGCACCGCGTCGACGATGTGGTGACCATGGTAGGGGCATTGACGAGCCTTTTCCGGATCGGGCTCAACAAGGGCCGCGAATTTATTTCTCTGGCCGACGAGATCGAGCATGTCCAAAGCTATCTGTGCATACAAAAGATGCGCTATGAGGAAAAATTCGACTACTCCATAGAATGCGATTCCGCATTGAGGATGAAACGCGTACTCAGGCTTTTGTTGCAACCTCTTGTCGAGAACGCAATCTACCACGGCATCAAGGAAAAGAGAGGCCACGGCACCCTCTGGGTCGCGGCCTGCGTCAAATCCGGCGACCTGATCCTTTCGGTGAGAGATGACGGAGTAGGCATGAGCGAATCCGTCCTTGCACTGCTTAATGCCTCGCTCGAGGAAGGGAAACCTATCGCCGGAGGATACGGCATACACAACGTCCAGGAAAGGATTCGCCTGACCTACGGGAAGTCATACGGCCTGAATTACAGGAGCGTCTACGGCGAGGGGACGACTGTGACTGTCAGGCATCCGCTTCTCGATTCGGAGGACTGAATGTGGAAGGTTTTGATAGCGGACGACGAGCCCAAGATACGGAGAGGGCTAAAGACGCTGCTGGGACGTTGCGGCGATGATCTACAAGTGGTGTGCGAGGCGGAAGACGGCGAAATGGCATATGAAATGGCCATCAAGCACGAGCCAGATCTGTTGTTGATAGATGTGCGAATGCCTTTTCGCGACGGTCTCGATCTGATCGCTGGACTTAATACGGCATTGCCCGGGCGAATCATCATAATCGTCAGCGGGCATGACGAGTTCGAGTACGCGCAGGCCGCGGTCAAGCTACAGGTATTCGATTACATACTCAAGCCGGTCGACGCCGCGAGCTTCATCGCGGTGGTGAGGAAAGCCAAGGCGGAGCTCGAATCGCGTCGAGAAGCGGGGAAGTACGCTGCCTGGGCGCGAGAACAGCTCGATCGAAACCTTCCGGTCCTGCGGGAACGTTTCCTGAAAGACTGGGTCGGAGGCTCCCTTTCCAGGACCGAAGCGTTGGAAGGCGTAGCGTTTCTAAAGATGACGCTCGCTGCGCCCGCGACTCTTTTCGCCGCGCGATTCGCGGAGCGCGAGGGGTTCGGAGCCACGAGCGGCTACGGTGGCGATAAGGGAAGGCGTCTGGCGCTCGTGGCGATGCGAACGGTAATGGAGGATTCCCTTCCACAAGGAGGGGTCTATGTCTTCGAGGACGATACCGAGACCATTCTGGCGCTCGGTCCGGGCATAGCGCAAGACGACTTGTCCTCATTGGTCGAAGGCATCGAACGCAGAGCCTCCGAACAGGTGTACCAGGTTCCATCGGTGGCGACTCGCATAGTGCCCGAGCCGCTAGAAGGGCTATGCGACGCTTACGACGAGCTCCGCAGCGACCTGGCCGACGGCGGTAACTGCGAGGCTTTCGTCGTGTTGGCGCGGAATTACATCGATACGCATTATTGGAATCCTGATCTTTGCCTCGAGCACGCGGCTGCCGAACTCCAGATTAGCGCCGGCTACCTCTCGCGCCTCATGAAGAGGGAGACGGGATTCTCGTTCGTCGAGTATCTCAATCGCATCCGAGTGAAGAAGGCGACGTTATTGATGAGCGATCCCTCGGCAAAGGCCTTCGAGGTCGCGGAGCGCGTCGGTTACAGGAGCCAGCACTACTTCAGCCGGGCTTTCAAGAAAGTGACCGGCAACTCTCCGACGGATTTCAGGAAAGGAGCGTAGCGATGGCAGTCCGGGTTCGCTGGGTGACCGCGATCGCCGTCCTTTTCGTCGCAACGTTTTTCGCCTCCTGCTCTCAGAACGCGCGCGGATCGGGGATGCGCTACCTCGTCGGCTTTTCCCAAGCGAACCTGACCGAGCCCTGGCGAATCGAGATGACCGAGGAGGTTAAGGCCGAGGCGGCGCGTTATCCGGACATGAAAATCATCTACACCGACGCTGCGGACTCCACCAGTCGGCAGATAGACGACGTCCGTAGGCTCATGGAATACGGGATAGACCTGATGATCATCTCGCCGACCGACTCCCACGAGCTGACGCCCGTGGTTCGCGAAGTATATTCCAAGATCCCCGTAATCGTACTAGACCGGGCCGTCGAAGGCTTCGACTACAGCCTTTTCATCGGCCCCGACAACGAACGCTTGGGCAGGGAGGCGGGAGGAGTCATTTCGGAGCTGCTGGGCACGCGCAATGGCACAATATTGGAGATACAGGGAAGGTCGGGTTCTCCGCCGACACTCTCACGAAGCCAGGGTCTCAGGGAAGTGCTGGCGAAGCATCCGAATATTAAAATCGTGGATACTATCGTCGCCGACTGGCTTCGCGATACCGCGGAGGATACGGTCGCCCAGCATATCCGCGTCATTCCCAACATCGACGTGATCTTCGCCCAAAACGACGCGATGGCCCTCGGAGCATGGCGTGCAACGCAGGTTGCAGGAAGGCGAGGAATCAAATTTCTTGGGATAGACGGTCTTCCCGGTCCTACCGGCGGTATCGAGCTCGTCCGCAAAGGCGTTTTGTCGGCGACGTTCACGTGCCCGACCGGCGGTAAAGAGGCGGTAATTTATGCGCGGGACTTGCTTCTGAAGAAAGAGGGGATACCAAAGAGGATTTTCCTCAGGCCGCTCAAAGTCACGCCCGAAGTCCTGAGCCAAGGTCGGAGGCTCATCCCCGCAACTGCCGGTCCAGCTAAAGATCCCAGCCGCCATATAGTGCTCGGCTTCGCCCAAGTGGGTTCCGAGAGCGAATGGCGGGTAGCCAATACCAAGTCCATCAAGTCCGCGGCGGCAAAAGCCGGCATCGATTTGCTTTTCGAAGACGGAAAGCAGCATCAAGAAAATGAAATCGCCGCGATACGCTCTTTCATCCGTAGGAAAGTCGACGTCATCGCATTCTCGCCCATCGTCGAGTCGGGTTGGGACGAGGTGCTGAGGGAGGCAAAAAGCGCGGGCATCCCGGTGATCATGACTGATCGCTCCGTCGACTTGAAGGACGATTCCCTTTGGCTCAGCTTTATGGGCTCCGACTTCACCGAGGAAGGGCGCCGGGCTGCGCGGTGGCTCGTCGAGAAGTTGAAAACCTCGAATCCAATCAATATAGTAGAGCTGCAAGGAACAATAGGGTCCTCTCCGGCGATCGAAAGGACCATAGGATTTACGGAAATCCTCAAAGCTTATCCTAACTATAGGATCATTACGTCGGAAAGCGGTGATTTCCTAAAAGAGCAAGGTTACGAGATAATGAAGAAGATACTGGCACGAGAGCAACGCAAGATCGACGCTGTTTTCGCCCACAACGACGACATGGCCATCGGGGCAATAAAGGCGCTGGAAGAAGCCGGCCTTAAGCCCGGCAAAAATATCATGATAGTCTCCATCGACGCGGCGCATGGAGCCTTCATGGCAATGATAGAAGGCAAGCTCAACTGCGCAGTAGAGTGCAACCCGCTGCTCGGGCCTCAGCTTATGAAGGCAATACAAGATTTTGAGAATGGCAAGGATCTTCCCCTTCGAATGATCACCGCTGAAGGCGTGTTTCCTGCGGAGACCGCGCGAAGAGATCTTGTCTCGAGGGAGTATTGACGCGCGCGCAAGTGGGTTGAAAGCCCTGTCCTTCGACAGGTACAAAATATGTTGCTTTCCTTCTCCTTCCATAGAAATCACCTCTTGCCTGTCCGAAAAGTGCCCAAAAAAACCGTTTAGTCTAAATCGCGTTTTTAAATCCTCCCCCACAATGTGTATAGTCTGACTCACGGCCTTAAAATTTAAAATATACCCAACTTTAGGAGCGTACATATGAAGAAGTCTAGCCGAGTTTCTCTAATTCTTTTCGCTATCGTGCTTTATTTCTCAGGGTGGGCTTTCGGCGCACCGGCCAAAGGAAGTTTGACCTGTGTCGGCCTGTACTCCGAAACTAGCGACGGCTACGTGAGCTTCCGCGTTATAGGAAATACGGCTTGGACTGTCATGAAAGTCGGCGACGTAATCCCGCCCAATGGAGAGATCAAGATCAATGTGGACAGGGATTGGGTGGAGCTTATACCGGCTATTAATCCGAATCTGGTCTATGAGCTCGATGGCCCTGATTCCGGCGAAACGGTCAAGACCGTCGCGGCCGTCCTCAAGGGGAAGTCACGGACCGTTGTATTCCCCAAGGGCACCGCCGCGGCCCCCGACCCAAAATTCAAGGACAAACTCGTAGTAAAGCAATATCTCGGAAGGCAAATTTACATAAATAAGGACGGCGATTCCGTGGACATTAAGTATGGCATGGCCCTGGATCGTTCCGGGAAGGTACGGATTATCGCGACCAACAACACGATCAACCTAATGAACGCCTCGGCGGCAATCACTAAGGTCGTAGGGCCGCTCAACTTCACCCTCGACGATGTTCTTTCCGACAAGAATTTGTATAAATTCTTGAACGTCCAAAAATAGGGAATGCGAAGGAGGGCGCAGGGCGAGCAGTGGCGATGCGGTTTCTAGAACGGTCGCCCGTGGGCGGCTGTTAATTGGGCATCCCTGCGTAGACAAAGCGTCAAGCAGGGGAATGCGGGGTTACATAGTCTCAGTATTAGTCAAGTAGGAGGAATTGATGAAGAACTGGAAAAAGGCGCTAGTGATCTGCATCGCCGTGATGGCGATCTTCTCCGTGTCCGCGATGGCCGCACCCAAGCAGTGGGTGGTTGGCTTCTCCCAGATCGGCTCCGAGAGCGAGTGGCGCACCGCCGACACAGTCTCCGTTCAGAACGCTTTCCTCAATGATCCGAGCTTTACGCTGATCTACTCCGACGCCCAGCAGAAGCAGGAGAATCAGATTAAGGCGATCCGCTCCTTCATCGCTCGCAAGGTCAACGCCATCCTCTTCACGGCCCTCGTCGAGACCGGCTACGGCCCCGTCCTCCAGGAAGCGAAGAAGGCCGGCATCCCCGTCGTCATGATCGACCGCGACGTAGCGGACGCTGATAAGCCCCTCCGCCTCTCCATCATGGGCTCCGACATGGTGAAGGAAGGTGAGAAAGTCGGCATGTGGCTCGAGACCAATCTCAAGACGATGGGCATCGACGATGGCAAGACGGATATCGACTTCGCTATTATCGACGGCACCGTCGGCTCCGGCGCCATGGTCGGCCGCAAGGAAGGCTTCGGTCACATTCTCGCGAAGCACCCGAATTGGAAGGTAATGCACGAGCAGACCGGCAACTTCACTACCTCTGAAGGCAAGCAGGTCATGGAAGCCTTCCTCAAGGCTGACCCGAAGATCCAGGTTCTCTTTACCCATAATGACGGAATGGGCCTCGGCGCCAATGAGGCCATCAAGGAAGCTGGTCTCAAGCCCGGTAAGGACATCATCCACGTCTCCATAGACGCGACCAAGGGCGGCATGGAAGCCATCGTCGCCGGTGAGATGAACGCCATTATCGAGTGCAACCCCCTCCTCGGTCCCCAGGCCGTCCAGGCACTCACCGACCTTCGCGCAGGCAAGAAGCTCCCCGCGAAGATCGATACGATCGAGGGCGTCTTCGACTCGACCAATGCCGCCGCGGCTCTGCCCACTCGCCAGTACTAATATCAATAGATAAATGGGTAGATTCTGAACTACTCAAGGCCGTTCTGTTCATCGGGACGGCCTTGAGTATAATCAAGTTAATCATAGAGCATGCCACGAGATTGGATGTGATGGAGGCAAGGTAATGTCAGATAAAGCACCCATTCTGGAAATGAAGAGAATCAGCAAGTCCTTCCCCGGGGTGATGGCCTTGTCCGACGTAAATTTCCGCCTCTTCCAGGGTGAGGTTCACGCTGTCATGGGCCAGAACGGCGCCGGGAAATCAACGCTTGTCAAGGTGCTCACCGGGGTTCATAAACAGGATTCCGGAGAGATGCTGCTCAAGGGAAGGCCGATCCATCCCGAATCTCCTCTTGCTGCGCAGATACTAGGAATTAATACCGTTTATCAGGAAGTCAACCTGTGTCCGAATCTTTCGGTCGCCGAGAATATATTCATCGGTAAGCAACCCATGAAAATGGGCCGGATCGATTGGTCAAAGCTGAATAAAAAGGCTGAAGAAGTACTGGCGAAACTGAACATTTACATAAATGTTACTCAAATCCTATCGTCGTATTCAATCGCGGTTCAGCAGATGGTCGCAATCGCCCGCGTATTAGATAGTTCTTCGCAAATACTTATTTTAGACGAACCAACTTCAAGTTTGGACGAAACCGAAGTGGCGCAGCTCTTCAAGGTCATCCGCAAGTTGCGCGACGAAGGCATGGCGATACTCTTTATCACGCATTTCCTCGACCAAACCTACGATATTTCTGACCGGATTTCGATATTGAAGAACGGCGAATTCGTAGGCGAGTACCTGGCGGAGGACCTGCCAAAGCTCGAGTTGGTAGCCAAGATGCTCGGGAAGGAGCTCTCCGAGTTCAGCTTCTCAGCAGGCAACGAAAAAAGCAAGAAGACCTCATCCGATAAATCGGCGGGGGCTAACGTGGTTCTCAAGGTCAGGGCTCTCGGGCTTCTCGGTTCCATCGCTCCCTTCGATCTAAGCCTCGATGAGGGAGAGGTAGTCGGATTGGCTGGCCTCTTGGGTTCGGGCAGGACTGAGATGGCCAGGCTTGTTTTCGGGATCGATAATGCCGATCAGGGCGAGATACTCATCAAGGGCAAAAAAGCCGCAATTAACACGCCGAGGAGCGCCATTAAGGCTGGAATGGGTTTTTGCTCGGAAGATCGAAAAAGCGAGGGAATCTTTCCCGATCTCACGATCCGCGAGAATATCGTTCTCGCCCTGCAGGGCCAGAAGGGGATCTTCCGGAATATTACAAAAAAGAAGCAACTGGAAATTGCCGACGAGATGATAAAGACCCTCGGTATCAAGACGCCGAGCTCCAATAACCTCACCAAACAGCTCTCCGGCGGCAATCAGCAGAAGGTACTCCTCGCTCGGTGGCTGGCGACTAATCCGATACTCCTTATCCTGGACGAGCCGACGCGTGGTATCGACGTCGGGGCCAAGCTAGAGATCATGGAGCTTATCTTGAGCCTGAGCAAGAAGGGGATGAGCGTTATCTTCATTTCCTCCGAGTTCGAGGAGGTTGTCCGTTGCAGCACCCGCGTAGCCGTCTTGAGAGACAAGGCTAAAATCGCCGAGCTCGATGGCAATGATGTGACCGAGGATAAAATCATGCAAACCATCGCGGGAGGGAGATCGGTATGATATCGTGGAAGTCACTCAGCGGTAATAAGTTGTTTTGGCCGATAGTATCGCTGGCCATCCTTCTCCTCTTCAATTTTTTCTTTACTCCGCGTTTTTTTGCGGTTCAAATCATGGACGGTCACTTCTATGGAAATGTAATCGACATAATCAAGAACGCCGCCCCGAAAGCGATCCTGGCAATCGGCCTCACCCTGGTTATCGCGACGCACGGTATCGACATCTCGGTCGGGTCGGTCGTCGCGATCTCCGCGGGTATCGTAGCGATGCTCATCGGCGGTGATCTCCATGGCATACCCAAGCATCCTATTTTCTTCGCGATGGTCGTGGCCGTGCTTGCCTGCACGCTCGCCGGAATGTGGAACGGCTTCCTCGTTTCGCGGATCGGGATGCAACCGATTATCGCGACCCTGATACTATTCGTCGCAGGCCGAGGGATCGCCATGGTGACGACGAACGCGATGCAGGTCTGGCTCTACGCGAAGCCTTTCGCGCTCCTCGGTCAAGGCTACTTCCTCGGTTTGCCGTTCTCCATATACATAGTGGCTAGCCTATTAATCTTGACATTTATCGTCACGCGGGGCACGGCCCTCGGGTTATTTATCGAATCGGTCGGCTTAAACCCGAAGGCTTCCAGGTTTGCCGGGATCAATGCAAAGAACATCATTTTTGGGGTCTACGCTTTCTCCGGCTTTTGTGCCGGAGTTTCAGGTCTGATAGTCTGTTCTACGGTCATGAACGCCGACGGGAATAACGCTGGCCTCCTGTTTGAGCTCGACGCCATACTCGCCGTGGTCCTCGGCGGGACTTCGCTCAATGGCGGCAAGTTCAGCTTGGGTGGAAGCATGATCGGGGCCCTCATCATCCAGACTTTGACCACGACAATTTACGCCTTCGGCGTACCGCCGGAAATTTCTCAAATCGTCAAGGCCTTCGTCGTCTATATTATCTGCCTCCTGCAATCAGACATATTCCGCCGGAAAGTCGCTGGTGCCTTCGTTAGGGGGGTCGCGAAATGAAACGCTCTATGTTCAACCCAAGGGACCTACCCATTTTCGTCACCCTTGGGCTTTTCATTCTCATGTTCGCCTTGGGGTCGGTAGCCTTCCCCGGCTTTTTCGCTTTCCAGAATTTTTTTAATCTTTTCATCGATAACGCCTACCTCCTGATCATAGGCGTCGGAATGACCTTCGTCATTATCTCGGGGGGTATCGACCTGTCGGTCGGCTCCGTTCTCGCCCTCACCACGATGTTGACCTCAAGTCTTCTCGAAAAATCTCATATGAGTCCTATCCTAGTCATCCCACTCGTATTACTAATGGGAACAGCGCTCGGTTCATTCCAGGGATATCTCATCCAGACCTTCGATCTCCCTCCCTTTATTATCACACTCGCAGGACTATACCTTGCCCGGGGGCTCTGCTATGTCGTGAGCGTCGATACGATCCCAATTTCGAACCAATTTTTCAACACCTTGGCCCACCTCCAGATCAACATCCCGGGTCTCGGCCAGAATTTTATTTCGCTGAACGCATTGATCGCTATCATCCTAGTGCTCGTTGCGCTCTTCATAGCTCACAACACAAAGTTCGGGCGGACCATCTACGCTATCGGCGGGAACGAGCAATCCGCCATCCTGATGGGCCTCCCGGTCAGGAATACAAAGATCGCGATCTATGCGTTTAGTGGTTTTTGTTCCGCCCTCGCTGGAATCGTTTTCACGCTCTACACCCTCTCAGGATACGCATTAAATGGAAGCGGCATGGAGTTAGACGCGATCGCCGCGGTTGTCATTGGCGGTACCCTCCTAACTGGCGGGGTCGGTTCGATCGTAGGGACCCTCATAGGCGTCCTCGTCTATGGCATCATCCAGGTACTTATCGTGTTCCAGGGCACCCTCAACTCATGGTGGACGCGCATTGTCATCGGTTTCCTGGTTTTCTTGTTCTGTCTTCTCCAGAGGTTCTTCGATTCAAGGCGCGGCCAAAGGAAGAAATATTTTCTCGCAGTAAAAAGCGCTGCCACGGAAACCTGAACTTAGGCCGCGAGGGGTCCCGGTAATTAGGGCGAAGGGGCCTGCAATGGATGGCGCCTTGGGCAGGCTGGCGACGAGCTTGACGGCCTGCGCCCAGTTCGAGCTAGTCCAGGCTCATTTAGCTCCGAAAAGACGGATTCCAGTCTAACGGTTCCATCAGATCAGGCTCTATTTCCTTTTTTTTCGTCAAGACACCATGTCGCTTCGATCGTGCGTTGATATATAAAGAAAGAGAGCTATACTATCGAAACTTATTCATGAAAAACGCGAAGGAAGGCTTCATTTATGGCGGGAGCCCTGATTAATAGACAAAGCCTCAGGCCCATCTTCTACACTTTGAGACCTATCTTATCAGCTAATTCATTATAGCATATAGACGCGATGTCCGAATTTGCATTCCGTGTAGTGCCAAGAAATGGAGGTAATAGTATCGAATTATATTGCAAAATATGAGCAATTGGTTGATACTGTGGTGCATGAGGCTCCGCCGTGTTCGTTCGGATCAAGAAAGCAGGTAAGCTCTCCTACCTCCAGATCGTCGAAAACCATCGCAATGGCACGTCCGTTCGCCAACGCGTCATCGCTACACTTGGCCACGCAGACGAGATGATCGAATCCGGTAAGTTAGACGACCTCGCCCGTTCATTCTTGAAGTACACGACGGCGGTTCGCGTCGTTGATGCTCAGAAAGAAGGCTCGATCACCGCGCGAACCACCAAGGCACTCGGACCATCACTCATTTTCGAGCGCTTGTGGCGAGAGCTCGGCATACCACAGACGATCGAAGTGATACGTGGCGACGATGATGATCGCCATCGCTTTTCCCTAGAACGCGCCATTTTCCTCACCGTCCTGCATCGCCTGTTCGCCTCGGGTAGCGATCGCGCGGCGGAGACATGGAAAATCGACTTCGCCATCGCGGGTGTCGACGATATTGAGCTCCATCATTTGTATCGAGCCATGGCCTGGCTCGGCGAACGGATTATCCAGATCGGTTCGGATCCCCTGACCAGCCGATGTCGCAAGGATCGGATCGAGGAAGAGTTATTCCTGCGCAAGAGCGATCTGTTCTCCAGCCTCGAGGTCGTCTTCTTCGACACCACGAGCCTGTACTTCGAGGGCTCAGGCGGACAGGAACTCGGCCGTCGCGGACACAGCAAGGATTCCCGTCCCGATCTTAACCAGATGGTCGTCGGGGCGATCCTCGACGGAGCCGGCAAACCGATCTGCTGCGAGCTCTGGCCCGGTAACGTCAGCGATGTGACGACCTTGATGCCCATCGTGGAGCGGCTTCGTTCTCGATTCGGAATAAGCTCGGTCTGCATTGTGGCCGATCGGGGCATGATAAGCCGCGACACTATCGCCAAGCTCGAAGGCGATGAGCTCAAGCTCCAGTACATCTTCGGCGTTCGGATGCGTAAGGACAGCTCGTTTCGGGACGAGAATCTCACGATAGACGACAGCTTCATCGAAGTTGTCGGGCCGCGGCGCACGGCGAAGTCTCCCTCTCCTCTTAAGGTCAGTGAGAGGAGAATCGAAGGTAAGCGCTACATTATCTGCTACAACGAAGAACAGGCGCGCAAGGACAAAGCGGATCGCGCTGCCATCGTCGAGTCGCTTCGCGAGAAGCTCAAGGCGAGCGACAAGAACCTCGTCGGAAATAACGGATATCGCAAGTACCTGAAAACCGCCAGTGAGGAGCACTTCGCAGTCGACGAGGAGAAGGTCAAGAGCGAGGAGAAGTTCGATGGTATCTGGATCCTGCGGACCAATACCGATCTGAGTGCGGCCGACGTCGCTCGGCAGTACAAGGAGCTGTGGATGGTCGAGGACGTCTTCCGCTCGGTAAAGACCGTCCTGGAAACACGGCCGATCTACCACAAGATGGACGAAACCATCCGCGGGCATGTGTTTTGCTCGTTCCTTGCTCTCATGCTTCTCAAAGAGCTTGAATCACGTTTGGAAGATCGGGGTGAGCGATTCGAGTGGAACGCTATTCGCCAGGACCTTCGAGCACTCCAAGAAGTCGAACTCGAAATGGACGGATCGACCTATCATCTGCGGACCGACCTCCGTGGTTCATCGGGAGCGGTATTTAAAGCGACCGGCGTCGCTGTCCCCCCGAGCATCCGAGGTTGATCGTTTTCACTTGAATGCCGGCCCTTCAGCGTGGTAACGACAATGTAGTGCCAACACAAAAACCCAATGCTGTAAGTGGTTATCCCGTCAATATTTCAGAAATCAAAGTGTTGAAGATGGGCATGACCAACGTATCTCCCTTCCCGGCCCCGATCCGGGAGCCCCCGCCCACAATGCCTGCTATCCCCGACATTCCGCAAGCAGACAATCCTCGACTTCCTCAAGGCCTTCGGCCTTGCTTCCCAGCTCACTGAACCCGAAAAGCTCCAGTTCATCGAGGTCGCCCAGGCCTTTCAAGCTCAACCCCTTCAAGCGGGAGTCCACTGTCGCCGTCTATGGCGAAGGCGAGTACCGCCGCACTGTCCATCATCACGGGCTACGAGGTCTACTCTGAAACGCGCCGAACGTACCGGCAAGCTCGATGGCTGGAAGGCCTGGGTCGAAGGCGAGGGCGAGAACATGAAGGCCATCGTCGAGATCCATCGCAAGGACTGGGCCGAACCCTTCGTCCACGAGGCCTACTGGCGCGAGGCCGTCCAGAAGAAGAAGGACGGCACCCCGACCTCATTCTGGACCAAGCAACCGCGCTTCCAGCTCAAGAAGGTCGCGATTCAGCCAGGGTTTCCGCCTCTGCTTTCCCGATGAGCTCGGCGGCCTGCCGTATGACCCCTCAGAGCTACCCGATGCCGAGTCCCTCGTCCCGGCCGCGCCAGTATCGCCCGTCCGCAGGCTCGCTCTGAATCCCAGGCAGCCAAGTCGTCTGCCTCACTCGCTTCTGCAGCCTCAGCCGAAAGCCCGGTCTCCATCGTTCCTCCTGCCTCTGAACCTTCCAGCGCCCCTTCTCCGACCACGAATTCCGAGCACTCCATCCGATCATCGCGATCGCTTCCCTGATGAATCCGTCGAAACCCTCCTCGGCCGCCTCGAAGCCTTCCTCGACGAGAACTTCGATGCCTTCACCGATAAACACTGCGAATGGATTCTCGAGCCAGGCCACGCAAGTCCCACGATCGCGAAGGCGTGCTCAAGATGCTCGGCTATGCCGAGAAAGTCGTCCGCAACGCGAGCGCTGTAGCAAGCGCCTCTGCCTGATCCATCACCACTAAACAGGAGGTACCCACCCTATGACCTTTCTTGCAGCTCAGAAAAAGATGCAGACCAGCTGGAAGCTTCAGACCAAAACGCTTCCGCGCCTCGCCAAAACGCCGGGACTCTACTACTCCCGCATGTTTCCCTTCTGCCTTCCCCTGGAATACGCGTCGTTCAACCTCTTCCATGAAATCCGCGACGACGCCCTCGCCACCTTCGACCGCCTCGGCATCGTCTGGCACGGGGCCGCCCTCCCAGGCCTCCCCTCGAATCACCTCTGCTCCTCCCAGATCTTTTGCGTGAACGCCCTCTTCCCCTTCATCAATCGCCCCGAGGCCCTCGCCGCCCTGCTCCTCCCGCACTTCCCCGGCCTCGACCACATGCTCCCCGTCGAGGAGGATCGCTTCATCGCTTTCGAGTGGATCGGCGACACGAACTACCTAGGCGAGATCCCCAAGCTCGGGGCCGATCGCCATAGAGGGGCTGGGAACACCTCGATCGACGCCATGGTCATGTACGAGACCACGACCGGCCAACGCGTCATGCTCCTCATCGAGGTCAAATTCTCGGAATCCTATGGCGTGACCTACAAGCGCTTCCGCACCGACGGCACGGACCGTATCGACTCCTATCGCGACCTTTTCTACTCCGAGATCACGCCAATCGATCTCACAGTCGCCCCGCGCGTCGAAGACTTTCTCTATGAGCCCTTCTATCAGCTCCTTCGACAGCAACTTCTCGCGTCGAGGATAATCGAAGTGGGCATCCCCGAAGTCGACCGTGTCCAAGTTGTCCACGTCTACGCATCGGGCAATCGTGAGCTCAAGGCCATCACCTCGCCAGCCTTCCGCGAACTCGGCCGCGACTCCTACGAGGTCTGGCAACACATCCTCGTCGAGCCCTCGGACTTCATGGCGATCACGGCTGAGGACTTCCTCTCTCACGCGCCCGTCGACCGCTTCCCTGAGCTCGAGCCCTGGAAGCTCTACCTCACGTCCCGGTACACCTTCCTCAAATAGCAACGAGGCCCGCCCCTTCACTGGAGCGGGCCTTTCTCTATATACGCGATACCCAGACGGTCTTTCAGGGGGAAAAGATACGGGGTGTACCTGGATCGTACCTGCTAGAGGCTCTATTGCCGCCTAGAGCGCAATTATTGAGCCCAGACCGCCCAGCTCATCCATATCGTTCCAGGAGGTATTCCCTCAGGTCCTTGTTCTTGATGCTCTTTATGCCACTATCCCAATGCGCCGCCACGAACTTCTTCTGCTCCTCGGGGGCCAGCATACCCTTCCAGGCCTCGTAGAATCCCTTGCCAACCATCCCCTGAATCCCAGGGCAATACTTCGCGTACTCGGGCTGGACGACGTTGATCTTGTCATTCCCTGAATGGGAAAGATGCACGACCCTATAGTCCTCGACCTCGATATCCCCGATCTTCATGGGCGTCGTCTTCCTCGCGAGCAAGGTCATCCGCAGAAGCTGATAGAAATGGTCCGTCGAGAAGTCCTGGAGCCCTATCCCTCCCTCTTCCGAGAAGGCGAAGGGGAACCCATTCCCCCGCATCTCGGCAAGCACGGAAGCATATCGCCTAAGTCGCTCAACTCCTCGCAGCCCACCGAACTTGTTCAAGGCGATCGGCCTCGACTTGCCTTCCGTGAACTTCCACTCGATCAGAAGCTGCGTTGTCACACCGTCTATCTCGGCGATGATGAAGGCATCGACGCTGGTCCGATTCAGCCCTCGTCCGCCACCTTTCTCATTGATTGGCGACGCTTTCGGCCCTACCCATTCGAAGACGACACAGCCCCTATCGTTGTATACCTGCCCTCCGACAT
>CAWHFT010000249.1:0-9005 GCA_963828175.1 uncultured Spirochaetota bacterium | reverse complement strand
ATGTTGTTATGTTCATTGTACTTGGTTCAGTTGGTGCTTTGCTATAGTGAGTACCGTAGCCGTCCATGGGCAGGGTTTGCTGCATACCGGTAGGCGCCGCTACGCGACGCTTCAGGATCGGCGTAGGGATGCGCACGGTCTGACCTTTTCGAAGGAGAGCCGCTCGGGCCTGATCCGCTCGGAATGCTTTGCTTCGATCAAGGTGAGGCCTTGAGGGCTCACGACGACGAAATCGATCTCTGCGCCGGAATGATCGCGAAAGAAGAACACGTCCCTGCCCGGCTGGCCAGCCCCTGCTTTAACCAATTCCGTCAAGCACGGAAATTATTACCAAAGAAGATGGCCAGCAAAGAGGTTCGCGGATAGGTCTTCTCCCTCGCGGATATTCAAGAGCGCAGAAGCCAGCCCGGTATCGGCGAAATAGAGCTTGGCCTGCTTGACCAGACGCTTGCCAGTGTTCGCGAAGTAGGGTGGCAGGACATAGACGATTCCGGAAAGCTCCAGGGCCGCCAGCCAGGTCTTTGCCGTGTCTGCTCACGCCGCCGCTTGACCGAGATCGCTGTAGTTCAAGTAACTGGCCGATGCGCGCGGCGGCAAGGCCTACAAGGAAGCGGCGGAAGTCGATCAGGCTTCTCGCGTTGACGATGCCCTTCAAGTCTCGCTCGATATAAGTCCTGATATATCTTCGGACCAGGCCTCCCGAATCGATCGAAGGCTTGGCCCAAAGCTCCCGGGTATCCCCCTCGGACGGGCATCGACGCGAGCGTGGCTGCGTCTGTTTTCCCCTGTGCGCAGCTCTGCGGCCGAGAGCGTCTCGAGATGGAAGAGGGCGATTCGACCGGCGAGGCTTTCGGAAACGTTCTTCATGGAGTTAGAAGCGCTGACTGCCGGTGAGGAGCCAGCGACCGCATTGCTCCCTGTTCTCGTCGATCTTCTGTTTAAAGCAGCGAATAGGCCGGGGACGTATTGGATCTCGTCGAGGATGACCGGTGCCCTGAACCTCTCCAGAAAGGCCAAGGGAGAAGCCTGAGCGGAGGACATGGCGAGTATGTTATCAAAGATTATATAGCTCGCCTCGGGGAAGGCTGCTTTGAGCAATGTGGTTTTCCCTGTTTGGCGAGCGCCCGTGACGATGAGACTGGGTCGAGTAGCCGCAGCTTGGCGGAGTTTATCCGTAATGGTCCTAAGGAAATACATATTGCAATGATATGAAGTGAAACTTCAGATTGTCAAGTAATTCCAGTTATCAGAGGTTTGGCACGAGAGCTATGGCCTCATCACGACCGCACAGCGCTCGTCGTCGAGGAAAGGCACCTTGACCGGGAGGACTTCGGCGCTCGAGAAGAGCCCCTCGATGCCCGCCAGCTCCGCACCGGCCTTATCGTGCTTGCCTTTGTAGGCGAGCACGGCGCCGCCGGTATCGCACAACGCGAAGACCCGCTTGAAAAGCTTGCGCTCGAAGGGACGAAAGGCCCGGAAGGTGACCAGGTCGAAGCTGCCGTGCGAGTGCTCGACCTGCGTCTCGACGATCTCGACGTTGGCCAGGCCGACCAGATCGCGGACGGACTCGAGGAATCGGACGCGGCGCGTCATGCGGTCCATGAGCGTGACCTGGGCCTCGGGCAGGGCGATGGCGAGGGGAATGCCCGGCAGCCCTGCGCCCGAACCGAGGTCGGCGATGCGAGGCCGCTGTCTCCCTGCTAGGAGGCCTCGGATGATGGCCAGCGGCGCAAGGCTGTCGAGGACGTGCTTGATCACGAGCTCGTCACCCGAGGCCCCCACGAGTCCCAGGCTGGGGTTGAGGCGCTCGATCTCGGCGATGTAGCGGCGCAATGTATCGAGCGCGGGCCCGACGGATGGCAGGCCGAGCGATTCGAGTCCTTGGCCGAGGAGGTCGTTCGCCGGCATTGAGCTCCCAACGCTCGTCATTCTTGTTTTTCGGCGTCGAATTGCAGGACGAATCTGGTGCCGCGGCCTCGCTCCATGCGGATCTCGCCGCCCATCTGGTCGGTCAGGGCCTTTACCAGCATGAGCCCGAAGCCCTTCGAGTTCTCGAAGGCGACGCTCTCGGGTATGCCGACGCCGTCGTCTTCCACGGTGATTGCGACGCGGTCTCCGACCATGCTTCCGGTAAGGGCGATCACGCCCTCGCTCCGACCGATAAAGGCGTATTTGAGGATATTCGTGATGAGCTCGTTCACTATGATGCCGACGTTCTGGAGCTGCCTTACCTCCAGGTCGAACTTCCCGAATTTTTTCTCGACCCTGATCGCCCCGCTCTGGGGGAAGCTCCCCATGATCCGGTCGACCAAGGATATCAGGTAATCGCCGACCGAGTAAGTGGCGAATTCCGAGGATCGATACAGATTCTCGTAGAGGACCATCATGCTTTCGATCCGCAGCACGGCGTCATCGAGGGCCTTGACGGCGTTCGGTTCCGTGATCGCCGAAGCCTGAAGCGAGAGCAGGCTCTTGACGATGGCCATGTTGTTCTTGATCCGATGATGAACTTCCTTGAGGATGAGCTCTTTCTCGGTAAGCAATCCCTGGATCCGCCGTTCGGTCCGCCTGTGCTCGCTGATGTCCCTCGAGATTCCGAAGGTTCCCGTGATCTTCCCGTCCTTGTCCCGCAGCGGCATCTTCTCTATCGACATCCAGACGATCGGCTCCGTGTCCGAGATCGCCTCTTCTTTCCTGATGGCCTGGCCGGTTCGGATCACTTCCTGCTCGTCCTCGAAGGCCCGCTTGGCGTGTTCCATCGGAAAGAAATCGAAGTCGGTCTTGCCTATCATCATGGCGGGGTCCGCCATTCCCAGGAATTCGGCCTGCGAGCGGCTGTTCCTGATGAATCGGCCCTGCAGATCCTTGAAGTAGATGTGGTCCGAGCTGGTTTCCATCAAGGCCTGGAGCAGGCTCTGCTCCCTGGCCAGTGTAGCCTCGGCGCGCTTGAGGTCGGTCATGTCCCGGGAGATGCCGAAGGTGCCGATGGTGCGGCCGGCCTTGTCCTTGAGCGGCAGCTTGATGGAGTAGACCCAGGAATCGGGCTTGTCGGGCCAGGTCTCCTTTTCTTCCTTTATCATCATGCGGTCCGTCGCGATGATCGTCTGCTCGTCGTCGAAAGCCTGCTGCGCGTGCTCGGCGGTGAAGAAGTCGAAATCCGTCTTGCCGATCAGGTCGGCTGGGTCGGTCATGCCGAACTTATCGAGCTGGGATTTGCTGATCTTGAGGAACCTGCTCTGCAAGTCCTTGAAGAAGATGTGGTCCGGCACGGTATCCATGAGGGTATGCAGGAGGTACTGCTCTTGAGCCATATTCTGGTTCGCCTCGAATAGCCTGAGGGCCATCTTGACATCCATGAGGATCAGGTCGATGTCCGCTCTCGTTGCGCAGAGGTCGACAGCGGCCTCTCCGCTGCTCGCCGTGACGACGGTATACCCGCGCTCCTCGAGGGCCTTTCTCTCGCCCTGCGCGATGATCGCCTGGTCCTCTACGAGGAGAATGGTCTTCGTCTTCGCCACCTCCCGCGATCAGGCCCGCTCTAGCTGCTTGTAGAGCTGCTCCGAGAGGCCGAAGCCGGCGGTCTTGGCCATGGATTTGGAGTACTCGTCGTCCAGCATGTCCGAGTAGATGTCCTCGGCCCAGCCGCCAGAGAGCAGGGAATCGGATTTGTCCACGCTGTTGCGCATTTCCTTCAGCATCATTTTGACGAAGATCGATTCGAATTCCTGGCATTGTTCGTAGAGCTTGGATTTTTTGTCGACTTTCGATCCATCCGCCACGCGGGCCTCCGTGCCCGCGACGCTCGCGTCGCGACGGACCTGGGCCGCGCCCGTGGGGATATCTGAGGGGCTTGTTGTTGTATTGAAGCAGGGCCGCGTCGATTTGCATTTCATGTTACCTCTTCAAGCTGGTCGCGGTGCCGAGCATGTTGTCGCTGGTCTGGATGGCCTTGGAGTTGAACTCGTAGGCGCGTTGGGCGACGATCATGCTCACCATCTCGCGGACTACGGAGACGTTGGACATCTCGAGGAACTTGTGGATAGTCTTGCCCATGCCGTCGAACCCGGGTCTTCCCGCGATGGGGCTGCCGGAGGCGTTGGAAAGCTTTAGAAGGTCGTCGCCGACGGCGGTGAGCCCCTGGGGATTGGGGAAGCGGTAGAGCTCGAGCTGGCCGACCTGGATGGGATTGTCCTGGCCCGGCACCTTGACCGTGACGCGACCGTCCTGGGAGATGGCGAGGGTGTCGGGGATGAAGCCCTGCGGAAGGGTGAGCTCGGGCATGACCTTGTAGCCGTCCGAGGTTACGAACTGGCCGTTGGCATCGATCTTGAAGGCTCCGTCGCGCGTGTAGGCGTAGGAACCGTCGTAGGTCATGACGCGGAAGAACCCGTCGCCCTCGATGGCCACGTCCGAGATGTTCTCGGTGTTCTGCAGGGCGCCCTGGCCGAAGTCGCGCTGGGTGGCGGCGAGCTTGACGCCGTGGCCCACCTGTATGGGCACGGGCACGACGGTGTCCTCGGTGGCGGGCGTGCCGGCTATTTGCGTCGTCTGGTAGATGAGGTCCTCGAAGTCGGGGCGCACCTTCTTGAAGCCCGAAGTGTTGACGTTGGCGAGGTTGTTGGAGATGGTGTCGATGCTCGACTGCTGTCCGATCATGCCGCTCGCGGCGGTCCAAAGGCTGCTGACCATTTGCTGTTTCCTCCCGGGTTCCGGCGGCTATCAGCCGACGCGGGCCGTCTCGTTGATGAGCTTGCCGAGCATGGCATCCTCGGATTGGATGGTCTTCTGGTTGGCCTCGTAGGCGCGGTTGACTTCGATCATCCGCACCATCTCGAGGACCGGATTCACGTTGCTCGACTCGACGTAGCCCTGGACTACCTTGGGCCGCGAGCCCGGCGCGAGGATCGCCGCGTCGCCCGACACGTCGGTGGAGCGCCAGAGGCTCGATCCTTGCTTGGCGATGAAGCGGTCTTTCGGAAAATCGACGATCTTCAGCGTGTCGAGCTTCTCGAGGCCGTCCCAGGTGTTCTCCTCGCGGCTGACGAGGCGGAAGGGGTCGTCCTGGAAATTCTTGTTGACGAAGACGTTGCCGTCCTTGTCGACTTTGAAGTTGTTGGCCTTGACCTGGAGGGGGCCGTTCACGCCGAGGACGGGGTAGCCTTCCTTGGTCTCGAGAAGACCTTCCTTGCCGAGGACGAAGTCGCCCGACCTCGTGTAGCGCTCGCCGTACGGAGTTTGGACGGCGAAGAAGCCCTTGCCGTCCATCGCGAGGTCGAATTCGTTCTCGGTCTGCTTGAGAGAGCCCTGCTCGAACTCGGTGAAGATCTCGTTGTTCTCCACACCGGTGCCGATCTTGCCGATCACGGGAGCCTGGTCGCCCGAGCCGAAGGGGTTGAGGGTCACGCCGTCGTCGTTCGTCCTTCTGAGGAGGAGCTCGGCGAAGGCCTTGTGGACAGCCTCGTCGCGCTTGTAGCCGTCGGTATCGACGTTGGCGAGATTGTTGGATATGGCGTCGAGCCGCACCTGCTGGGCGTTCATTCCGCTGGCGCCGGTAAAAAGGCCTCGGATCACGGGCGAATCCCCCTTCCCTTGGTATATCGGAAGGCCGGGGCGGCATCGTTAGCGGATGATGATCTCGTCGGGGTCAATTCGTATACCAATCAAGCTCCGTCTTGCGCGGAACATCCCGAAGCGGCAGAGGCCGCGTCCGAAGGCGAGACGCATAAGCAGGAAGGTCGGGACCTCGCGCATGGACTTGACGAATCCCCGGAAGCCGAAGCGCGCCAACCCCTCGGGCCGGAGGACGCCTTGGAGGATGGAGTCCATCCATGAGGGGAGGGTCTGTTCGGTCCAGTCATCAGTCTCCACCCTACCTTCGACCAGTCCGGTTGCTTCCAACAGCTCGGAAAAGCCCTCGATGCTCGAGAAGGCGGGATGCGACCATTGATCGAGCAGCTGCCGCATGACCACTTTCTCCCAGGGCCGGAGCGGCGCCTGGCGATCGTCCCGCTGATTCCAATCGGCTACGGCCAGCAGTCCTCCCGGCTTGAGCACGCGCAGGAGCTCTTTGGCGAAAACGGCCTTGTCGGGCATGTGGGGGCCCGCCTCGACGGACCAGACGGCGTTGAAGCTCTCGTCCGGGAAGGAAAGCGCCATCGCATCGTCCACTTGGAAGCGCACCGGCAGGCCGGAGGGAGTGAGCTCGCGGGCGCGCGCGACCTGCCGGGGGCTGATGGTGACGCCCGTTACCGAAAAGCCATACTTGCGCGCGAGGACTCGGCTACTGCCGCCGATGCCGCAGCCGACATCGAGGACCGTCGTGCCGGGAGGACGGCGATCGAGTCTGGCCCACCGCACCATCTCGTCCACGAAGTCTTCTTTTGCCTGGAAGAAATCTTTGTGTCGTGGCGGGGTGCCGTAATGGCCCAGATGGATATGCTCGCCCCAGTAGAATTCCAGGATGCCGTCGGCCGTCCAACGATCGTAGGAATCGATCACCGAGCTCGGCGACACATAGCGGCGAGGCGTCGCGAGGTAGAGCGCAATGCCGACGATGAAGAGCGCGAAAAGAGTCAGCACCGCGATGAGGAGTATGGTCATGCGGCTAGATCGTGACGAGCTTGCCTGCGTCGATTTCCTTGACGAAGATGCGGTCGAAGCGTCCGGAGCTCACGCCCCCGGCGCCCGCGCAGCTCGATTCGACTAGGAAATACATGACATCGGCCATATCGGCGAAGGACTCGCTGTTGGTCCAGCGATAGTAGATGCGCTCCCGCCACTTGACGAGTATGGAGAGGCGCCAAGGGTCCTTTTCGAGGCTGGCGTCGCAGCGCTCGCGCAGGACGGCGCGCAGCCCGCCGTACCATGATCTTTGGAGGCAAAAGAGGTTGAGCTTGCCCTCGCGGTCCCTGTAGTAGATCTCGGCGATGCCGCCCATCGCCGGCACGGAGCGCGTGATCTCGTACTTGTCGGCCTTGGCGAAGGGCGACCACCCGACGGTGTAGTAGGCGACGCGCCCCGATTCCTCGCGCGTGATTACGTAGTCCACGGCAATAAGATACCACGGTCCTCCGATCAATTGACAGTCGCCGCTCCTTCCGGGATACTGAAACCCCATGAAGAAGCTTATCTTCGTGACGGGGGGCGTGTGCTCCTCCCTCGGCAAGGGAGTGGCCGCCTCCTCGATCGGCGCTCTCATGGAATCGCGCGGCCTCGCCGTGCGCATGGTCAAGATCGACCCCTACCTCAACGTCGACGCAGGCACGATGAGCCCCTACCAGCACGGCGAGGTCTACGTCACCGACGACGGAGCCGAGACCGACCTCGATTTGGGCAATTACGGCCGCTACACGCATTCGCCCTTGTCCAAGGTGAACTCGATCACCACCGGACAGGTCTATCAGGCCGTCATCAACAAGGAGCGCGAAGGGCGCTATCTCGGCCGAACCGTGCAGGTCATCCCGCACATCACCGACGAGATAAAGAACCGCGTACTCGCGCCCGGCAAGGACCCGGAGGTGGACATAACCATCGTCGAGGTCGGCGGAACCGTCGGCGACATGGAGTCCATCCCCTTCCTCGAGGCCGCTCGCCAGATCATCCACGAAATGGGCAGGCAGAACGCGCATCTCCGTGCACGTGACCCTGGTGCCGGCGGTCTCGGGCGGCGAGCTCAAAACCAAGCCGACGCAGCACGCTGTCAAGGAGCTGCAGGAAGTCGGCATCCAGCCCGACGCCCTCGTCATCCGCGCCGCCGAGCCCATCGACGAGGCCATGCGTCGCAAGATCGCCAGCTTCACGAACGTGGAGTTCGAGGGGGTGATCTCGGGCCATGACGCCAAGACGACGATCTACGAGTTGCCGCTGCTTTACCACTCTCAAGGTTTCGATACATTTCTGCTCAAGAAGATGGGTATCGAGAGCCGGCACGCCGACCTGCGCGAGTGGATGGAGGTTGTGCGCAAGTACCGCGAGCCCAAACGCAAGGTGCGCGTTGGCGTCGTGGGCAAATACATGGACCTTACGGACTCCTATAAGTCGGTGTGGGAGGCGCTCTCCCACGGCGGCATCGCGAACGATGCGGCGGTCGAGGCAATCAAGATCGATTCCGGCAAGCTCGAGTCCCCCTCGGGGGGCGTCGAGGCAGACATGGCCGCGGTCTTCGCGGGAGTCGACGGCATACTCGTGCCCGGCGGCTACGGCCAGCGAGGCTCGGCCGGCATGGTGAAGGCGGCCAAGTGGGCGCGGGAGAACAAGGTCCCCTACTTCGGGATCTGCCTTGGCATGCAGATGATGGTGATCGAATGGGCGAGGGACGTCCTCAAATGGGAGGACGCGGACTCGACCGAGTTCAACCAGGACAGCCAGCACGGGGTCATCAGCCTCCTCGAGGAGCAGGTCGACGTCAAGAGCTACGGCGGCACGCAGCGCTTGGGCAAGAGCGAGAGCGCGCTCAAGGCGGGCACTCTAATAAGGAAGATCTACGGCACGGACTCCATCTGGGAACGACACAGGCACCGATACGAAGTCTCGAACGCGTTCAAAGCCGATCTCGAGAGGACCGGCCTGCTCATCACGGCCATGACGCCGGACGGCAGCCTCGTGGAGGCGGTCGAGTGGGCCGACCACCCCTGGGGCTTGGGCGTGCAGTGCCATCCCGAGTTCAAGTCGAGGCCCGTCCAGCCCGCGCCGCTGTTCAAGAGCTTCATCGGGGCGTGCATAAAGAATGCGAAAGCCTAGGCGGGGCCGAGGCCGGACGCGGCCGCTCTCAACGGCGGCCGCTGCCGTCGCGGCGGCCATCCTGTTCTCGGCCTGCAGCGTTGCCGGATACGCCCCGTCAGCCGAGGGCGAGGAAGAGTTGCCGACCCTCACCTTCACCGACTACTCGCACACGGTGGTCGTGCGGGGCAAGACGAATTTCGAGCTGAAGGCGGCCAAGGCGGAAGTCTACCAGACGAGCAAGAAGACGATCCTCACCGACGTGAGCTTCTCGGAGTTCGATCCCG
>CAWHFT010000248.1:0-6733 GCA_963828175.1 uncultured Spirochaetota bacterium | reverse complement strand
TCAATCTATCGTTCTGTCCGAAATTGGTGGGTCGTTCAACCTCATTCATTTTGAATCTTCCCTTAAAATAGATTTCTTTCCACTGCGGAAGAGAAGGTTGAGCCCGAAGGCAAGTTCGCCCGCCGCCAACCTCGACTGCTTTTGAACAAATCGAGCGCCCCTGCCTACGTTGCGACAGCGGAAGACAGCATCCTCTCAAAGCTCGAGTGGGTACCGCGCCGGAGGGGAAGTTTCCGAGAATCAATGGAAAGATGTTCTGGGCATTCTCAAAGTGCAGGTGTAGGGCAGCTTGGATTTGAACTATTTGAGGCAGTGGGCGGGTGAGATTGTGAGTGGAGGACTTGCTCGAGAAAGCATTAAATTTTTCGCCCCGCGCGCGAAGGAATAATGTAAGGTCCCTAGAAAGAATCGAACGTAGCGCGGATCTGCTCGGTAGGTCCGCGCTACGGAACCCCAAATCGAAAATCGAAAATCCAAAATTAAATTCCGAGGACGAGCTTATCGACGCGTTTGGCCACGTCGCGGAGGTAGGGTATCTTGATCATCTTCTCGCGGCCTCAGGCGCGGCTGGAGACGCGCCTCCTCGCCGGTTTCCCTCCAAAGGGCCAGGCCTGATCGGCGGCCTCGTCCTCGAAGGCTACATTCCGGAGCTCTCGCGCGAGAACGACGGCTCGGCCGTATCGGCATTCCACGTCGCGCCCGGCTTCCTCGTAGGGGCCAAACTGTAGCGGGCTGTCGCTGCCCCTAATTGGACGCGCCCGTCCCGGCATTAGTATCATTGAGCCGAGGACGATGGATGGCGAAGCGCGCGTTGAGCGAACAAGTGGCCGATCTCGTGTCGAACGGATCCGCTCCTTGCGCATCCCCTACAAGTTTCCCACGCGCTCCCGAGCTCGCGCAACGCCTGGAGACCGTCCTCCAGGTCGCGTATCCGCGGCTCGCGGAATTTTCGGGATAATTATTCGGCAGTTGTCCTTTTTCCGCGTCCCCATGCGACTACTTGATAGATTGCATGGGGCGAGCCGAGCGTCGGCAAGTTAGCCGAGGCGAGACGCGCCAAAGGAGGATGATATGAGGTTTTTTGAGGGAGGCAGGGCATGAACGCGCACGTGAGTTCGATCCTCCTCGGCGTCCGGGACATGGAAAAATCCAAGAGGTTCTACACGGAGGGACTCGGCTGGAAGATCCAGCAGGACTTCGGCATCTCGGTGTTCTTCGTGCAGAACGGCGGCTCGCCCGTCGGCTTTTACGGGCGCGACGGCCTGGCCGCCTCGGTGGGCGCGAGAGCGGAGGGCTCAGGCTTCAGCGGGCTCGTGCTCAACTACGTGGTCCGCAGCGAGGCGCGAGTCGACGAGATCGTGGCGGAAGCGGAGAAGGCAGGGGCCGTGATCCTCAAGAGCGCCGCCGCGTTGCAGTGGGGCGGGTACGGCGGTTCCTTCGCGGACCCGGACGGCTACGTCTGGAACATCGGCTACAGCGCCCAGGGCAAGGACCAGCCGTACGCTGAATAGCGGCCGTCGAGGAACGCTTTGGAAGAGGGGGCGCGGGGAGAGAAACCTTTTGGAAAGGTTTCGCCCCCGCCCGATTACGAGTAGAGCCGTCGATTGTGAGAGATTCATTGGCGCGTCTCATACCGGGGGAGGAAAAACATGAATAAGCCAAGCGAGAGTCAAGGCAAGTCTGCATCGGAGCTCATCACGGATAGAATCGCCGAGCTCGGAGACTGGCGCGGGGAAACCCTAAAGCGTATGCGCAAGCTCATAAAGGAAGCGGACCCGGAGGTCGTCGAGGAGTGGAAATGGATGGGCACTCCGATTTGGTCGCACGACGGCATCATCTGCACGGGCGAATCCTACAAGAGCGCCATAAAGCTCACCTTCCCCAAGGGCGCGTCCCTGAAGGACCCGGACAGGCTCTTCAACTCGAGCCTCGAGGGTAACGCGCACCGCGCGATCGACATTCACGAAGGAGAAACCGTCGACGGCTCCGCCTTCAAGGCGCTCTTTCGCCAAGCGGTCGCCTTCAACGGCTCCGGCAGGCCGAAACCTTCGAAGAAAGCGAAATCCTGATGGGAGAGTTCATCGAGATTCGCGGGGCGAGGGAGAACAACCTCAAGGACGTCTCGCTCCGCATACCCAAGCGGAAGCTCACCATTTTCACCGGCGTTTCGGGGTCGGGCAAGTCGTCGATCGTCTTCGACACGATCGCGACGGAGGCCCAGCGGCAGCTTTATGAGAATTTCAGCCTCTTCATCCGCAACTTCCTCCCCAAGTATCCGCAGCCCGACGCCGACGCAATCGAGAACCTCAACATGGCGGTCATCGTCGACCAGAAGCGCCTAGGCGGAGGCTCGCACTCCACCGTCGGGACAGTCACCGATATCTACGGGGTGCTGAGGCTGCTCTTCTCGCGCGTCGGGAAGCCGTCGGCAGGCGGGGCGATCGCCTATTCATTCAACGATCCGCGCGGCATGTGCCCGGAGTGCAACGGCCTGGGCAAGAAGGTCGGCGTCGTAGCCGACGATTTCCTCGACATGGGCAAGTCCTTGAGCGAGGGAGCGGTGAGGGTACCCTTCTTCAACGACTGGGAGCAGCAGGCGTACGTGGCGTCGGGCTTCTTCGACAACGACAAGAAGCTCAGTCAGTACACCAAGGCCGAAATGGAGCTCCTGCTTTACGGCAAGGACAGGAAGTTCAAGGCCAAGTTTGGCGAGCGATCCGTCAACCTCACCTTCACCGGAATCATCGCGAAGATCGACCGCTTCACGGAGCGGAGGCAGAAGGAGGCCATGGCCTATCTGAAGCCCCGTCCCTGCCCGCTTTGCAAGGGCGCGAGGCTCAGCCAGGAGGCCCTCGCGAGCAGGATTGGCGGCCTCAACATCGCCGACATGTCCGCCCTCGAAATCGGCCAGCTCATCGAGGTCGCCCGCGCCATCAAGGAGCCAGAGGCCGCGCCGCTCGTCGCCGCGCTGACGGAGAGGCTGGAAAACGTGGTAGACATCGGCCTCGAGTATCTCAGCCTCGACCGCGAGACGGATACGCTCTCCGGCGGAGAATCGCAGCGCATTCGGATCGTGAAGCACCTCGGGAGCAGCCTGACCGACGTGCTGTATATCTTCGACGAGCCCAGCGTCGGGCTGCACCCGAGGGACGTGCACCGCCTCAACGAGCTGCTCCGCAAGCTGCGCGATAGAGGCAACAGCGTCATCGTCGTCGAGCATGACCCGGCCGTCATCGCGGCCGCGGATCACGTCGTCGATGTCGGGCCGGGCGCCGGTACGAAGGGAGGGCGCATCGTCTTCGAGGGCAGCTACGAAAAGCTCCTCGAGTCCGGCACGCTCACCGGAAACCACCTGACCATGGAGCTGCCGATCAAGGAGGCCGTTCGAGCCGCCAAGGGCCAGCTGCGCATCGAGAACGCCCGCGCGAACAATTTGAAGAACGTGAGCGTCGACATCCCGATGGGCGTTCTCGCCGTCGTCACGGGCGTGGCCGGCTCGGGGAAGAGCTCGCTCGTCAACGAGGTGTTTCTCGCCGAGCACCCCGAGGCCGTCGTCATCGATCAGTCCGCGATCGGCACTTCAACGCGCTCCAACCCCGCCACCTACACGGGCGTCATGGACGACATCAGGAAAGCCTTCGCCGTAGCTAACAAGGTCGACGCGGGTCTCTTCTCGTTCAACTCCAAGGGAGCCTGCGAGGCGTGCAACGGCTCGGGCGTCGTCTACACCGACCTCGGCTACCTCGCCGTTTTCAAGTCGCCCTGCGAAACGTGCCAGGGCCGCCGGTTCAAGGATGAAGTGCTCGAGTACAAGCTGGACGGGGCCTCCATCAGCGATGTGCTCGCTCTCACCGTAGACCAGGCTCTGGAATTCTTCAGCCGCAAGGAGATCGTCCGCAAGCTCGAGGCCATGCGCGACGTGGGCCTGGGCTATTTGACCCTGGGCCAGCCGCTGTCAACGCTCTCGGGCGGCGAATGTCAGCGCATCAAGCTAGCCAGCGAATTGCACAAGGATGGGTCGATCTACGTCATGGACGAGCCCACCACTGGCCTGCATATGTCCGACATCGCTCACCTCCTCGCGATCATCGACAGGCTGGTCGATGGCGGCAACAGCGTGATCGTCATCGAGCACAATCTCGACGTCATCCGGAACGCCGACTGGATCATCGACTTAGGTCCCGAGGGAGGCAGCAAGGGCGGCGAGATCGTGTTCACCGGGACGCCTGGGGACCTCGCGAAGGACAAGCGCTCGCTGACGGGGAAATACCTACGAGGATGAGGCGCCCCTCCGGGTGGGCTCAGGCAGGCGCGCTTTCCCTAAGCTAATAGCTCATTGATTTCTGTCTGCGGGTCCATACCTCGAAGCTCTGCTTCGATCTTCCTAGCAATACATCTGCCGGGTATGGACCCGCATACATTCCATTCCTTGCAGAGCGAACGATACCCCGGAGCTCTGCTCCGGGGTCGTTCATTGCGGCAGCGGCGCGCCTGCCCTTACGCTCGCGCGCCAGCTCTGCTGGCGAACGCTCGCTATAAAGCAGGGAAATTTATTGTACGTTGCGGCCACAGGCCGCATGCTTTCCGCCCACCCTGCGGGTGGGCTCGGGGCGCGAGCGACACTCACACCAACAGTTCATTTATTGCGGCCGCAGCTCGGCGCCCCTCGCCCATGGCCAGGATCACGGTGGCCGCGCCTAGCACTATGTCGCCGCCGGCGTAGATTCGGTCGATGCTCGTCTTCTGCTTGTCGTCGACGAGGATGTGGCCGCGCTTGTCCACCTTGAGGTCGGGGCTGGTGCGCGCGAGCAGGGGATTGGACTCGTTGCCGATCGCGACGATGACCGTGTCGAAGCTCTCGACGCGCTCCGAGCCCCTGATCGCCACGGGACTGCGCCTGCCCGAGGCGTCGGGCTCGCCCAATGCGTAGGACAGGATCTCGAGGGCCTCGGCCTTGCCGTCCTTGTCGCCGATCACGCGCGTGGGGCTCGTGAGGAAGTCGAAGATCACCCCTTCCTCCATCGCGTGCCCGACTTCCTCGGCGCGGGCCGGCATCTCGGCTCGCGTGCGGCGGTATAAGGATCCGTACTTCCTCGGCGCCGAGCCGGCAAAGCCATGCGGGCCGAGTCCATCGCGACGTTGCCGCCGCCGAGCACCGCCACGCGGCGGCTCGGGTAGATGGGAGTGGCCGCGCGCTCGCGGTCGTAGGCCTTCATCAAGTTGGCCCTCGTGAGGTACTCGTTGGCCGAGAAGACGCCGACGAGGTTCTCGCCCGGCATCTCCATGAACTTGGGCAGGCCGGCGCCCGCGCCTATGAAGACGGCGTCGAAGCCGTCCTCGGCGATCAGCGCGCCGAGCTTGCGCGTGCGTCCGACGAGGAAGTTGAGCTCGTAGCGCACGCCCATCTGGGCGAGCAGGTCGGACTCCATCGCGACGAGGCTCTTGGGCAGCCTGAATTCCGGTATGCCGTAGACCATTACGCCGCCCGTCTTCTGGAAGGCCTCGTATACCACGACCTCGTGGCCCTCGCGGCGGAGGTCTATAGCCGTTGTGAGGCCGGCGGGGCCCGAGCCCACTACCGCGATGCGCTTGCCGGTTTCCGCGGCGACGTCGGGGATGTCGCAGGCGCCGCAGGCGCGCTCGCGGTCGGCCACCCAGCGCTCGAGCCGGCCGATCTGCACGGCCTCGTCGATCGACTTGAGCGACTTGCCCACCGTGCACGTGGCTTGGCACTGCGTCTCCTGCGGGCACACGCGTCCGCAGATCGACGGCAGCAGGTTCGTGCGCTTGATGACGCGCGCGGCTCCGGCGAAGTCGCCTTCGCGGATCTTCAAGATGAAGCCGGGTATATCCACGCGGACCGGGCAGCCGGCGACGCAGGGCGCGTTCTTGCAATTGATGCAACGCTCGGCCTCGAGTCTCGCCTGGGCCTCGCTGTAGCCTTCCGCCACCTCGGACATGTTGCGCGCGCGGGCATCCGCGTCCTGGCAGGGCATCTCCTGGCTAGGCAGCGCGAGCCTCTCACGCAGCGAGAGGTCGCGGCCCTCGGATCTGATCGCCTTGATGCGGAGCAGCTCCTCGCCCGCGAGGCGCTCGAGCGCCTCCTTGCTCGTGTCCCTGGTCGGGTCGTTCATCGGACGCCCTCCTCGACCTTCGCGACTGTAGTCGCGGCGGAGGCGTCGACCTTGACGCCGCGCCGGCGAGCTTCGCCTCTTCCTCCAGGAGGTGGCACTTGTGATGCGCTTCGTCTTCCTGCCGTTTGTAGGCGCGCAGCCGCGACATCATCTGATCCCAGTCCACGAGATGGCCGTCGAACTCGGGGCCGTCCACGCAGACGAACTTGGTCTCGCCGCCGACCGAGACGCGGCAGCCGCCGCACATGCCGGTGCCGTCGATCATGATCGTATTGAGCGAGACGAGCGTCCTGACGCCGAAGGGCCGGGTCGTCTCGGCGCAAAACTTCATCATGATCGGCGGGCCGATCGCGACTACGATGTCGGGCTTCGCGGCTCCCCCGGATGTCCCGCCCCCCGCGCCCGCCGTCCCGCCGGCGCACAGCTCCTTGAGCGGCACCGTCACCAGCGCCTTACGGCCGGCGCTCCCGTCGTCAGTGGTGACGATGAGCTCGTCGGCGACCTTCGCCAGCTCGTCCTGCATTATCAGGAGGTCTGCAGTCCTCGCGCCCGATATCACGATGACCTCGTTGCCGGCGGCCTTGAGCGCGCAGACGATG
>CAWHFT010000247.1:0-5862 GCA_963828175.1 uncultured Spirochaetota bacterium | reverse complement strand
CCAGAGTCGAAACGAGGGTGTCCGTCGCGGCCTTGCACGCCGCGTCGTACGACGAGGCCTCCGTGTTGTTAACGAAGACCACGACCGCGACATGCGGCTTCGCGTCCTGGCAAAAAGCTGGGATCCGCAGGCCGGCGAGTAAAACCATGAAAATACTGATATAGGCGCGGCGCAGACTCGGGCAACGCATCATACTGTTACCTTTCATGATATCCGCCTTGTGAATTGGTGGAAATAATATCACATTTTCCCCTTCAACAGGTTGGCTCTATTCGTTTTCCATTCATCTATGCAATAATTTGCTGTGGAAAGGCGCTCTTGATTTATGTATCCATTAGCAAGAATACTAAGAGCATGCTGATCGAGCTGCGAGACATCCGCAAAACCTTCGGCCCGGTCATCGCCAACGCGGGCATCTCGATCGAGGTGGCGCCCGCCTCGATCTTGGGAATCCTCGGAGAGAACGGGGCGGGCAAGAGCACGCTCATGAAGATTCTGTCCGGCTTCCAAAAACCGGACTCGGGGCACATACTCCTCGACGGAAAGCTCGCGTCGATCCGCTCGCCCGCCGACGCCCGCTCGCGCGGGATAGGCATGCTCCACCAGGACCCGCTCGACTTTCCCCCGCTCAAGCTCGTCGACGACCTCATCCTCGGAAGCAGAGGCCCTCTGCGCCCCGACCGCCGCAAGGCCACTTGCGAGTTCCGTGAGCTGGCCGCGCGCTTCGACTTCGACCTCGACCCCGAGAACTACGTCGACGCGCTCACGGTGGGCGAGCGGCAGCAGCTCGAGATCCTGAGGCTCCTCTGGCTCGGGGCGCGCGCCCTCATCCTCGACGAGCCGACCACCGGGATCAGCCTGCCCCAGAAGGAGAAGCTCTTCTCCACCATCAAGCGCCTCGCCTCCGAGGGCATGACCGTCCTCTTCGTGTCGCATAAGCTCGAGGACGTGGAATCCCTCTGCGACCGCGCCGTCGTCCTCAGGCAAGGCGAGCTCGTCGGCTCCGCCGAGCCGCCCTTCGACACGAGGCGCCTCGTCGAGCTGATGTTCGGCAAGGAAGTGCCGCAGTCGCCGAGGCTTCGCGCCCCGACGCGGCGGCGAGGTCCTCGCGGCTCGCGGTCTCTGCCTCGACTCGCTCAGGCTCCAGATCAAGGACCTCCACTTCGAGCGTGAGCGCCGGCGAGGTCGTCGGCCTGGCCGGCATGGAGGGCTCGGGCCAGGCGCTGTTCCTCGCCTCCTGCGCGGGTCTCGAGCGCGCGGTGGCGGGCTCGGTCTGCATCGAGGAGCGCGAGATGACGAGCCGCCTCGCACCACGACTTCAAGCGCGAGGGCGTGGCCTACCTGCCCGCCGCCCGACTCGAGGAGGGCCTGGTGCCGGGCCTCAGCCTCGAGGACCACTTCATCCTCGCCGGGGGGCAAGCGCGGCCTCTTCATCGACCGCAGCGCGCCGCGCAGATGCAGGCGGCGTCGCGCATCGCGGCGTACAACATCAAGGGCCGCCCCGACAGCCCGGTCGAGGCCCTCTCCGGCGGCAATCAGCAGCGGGCCCTCCTCGCCCTCCTGCGCGACGATCTGTCCCTCATCCTCGTCGAGCACCCGACGCGCGGGCTGGACATCGAGTCGACGATCTATATCTGGTCCAAGCTCAAGGAGCGCTGCGCGAAGGGAACGGCCATCGTGTTCATCTCCTCCGACCTCGACGAGATACTGCAGTACAGCGATCGCGTCCTTGTCTTCTTCGCCGGCCGCGCCTCGCCGCCGCTCCCGGCGGATAGCCTCGGCGTCGAGGAGCTGGGCCGTCTCATCGGCGGAATCGGCTGGGAAAGATTCGAGGGTGTCGCCGATGGCGGGTGAGCGCGGATTGAAGAACCTGTTCCAGGCCTCGGCGGTCGTCCTCGCGCTCGCCCTCACCACCGTAGTCCTCCTCGCGACGAAGGCCCCTCCCCTCGCTGCCTACGCCAGCATCGCGCGCGGCGCGGTCGGCTCCTGGGTCGTCGCCTCGGACGTCGTCGTGGCGTGGGTACCGCTGCTCCTGGTCACGTCGGGCCTCCTCGTCACCTTTACCGTCGGCCTGTGGAACATCGGCATCGAGGGGCAGATCACCTTGGGCGCGGTCTTCGCCACCTGGGCCCTGCGCTCGTTCCAGGCCCCCGTCCTCGCGGGCTCCCTCGATCCCGGCCTCGCCATCGCTCTCGCGATCCTCGCGGGAATGGCCGGCGGGATGCTCTGGGCCCTGCTCGTCGGGGCGCTCAAGACCTTCGGCGGAGTCAACGAGATCTTCGGCGGCTTGGGCCTCAACTATGTCGCCACTGCGGTCAACCTCTGGCTCATCTTCGGCCCCTGGAAGCGGCCCGGCGTCGCCTCCATGTCCGGCACCGTGCCCTTCGACAGGAGTCTCTGGCTTCCGACGGTCTCCGAGCAGTCGCGCTTCGCCCCCGCGGCTCCCGTGCTCGCCATCATCGCGATCGCCGTGGTCTTCGCGCTGATCCAGGGCACGTATTTCGGGCTCCGCCTCAAGGCGGTCGGGAAGAACCCCAAGGCCGCCTTCCTCCTCGGGGTCCCGACCTGGCAGTACTCGATGATCTCCTTCGCGATCTGCGGCCTCTTCGCGGGCCTCGCGGGCGCGGTCCAGGTGACCGCCGTCTATCACCGGCTCATTCCCTCGATATCCTCGGGCTACGGCTACCTGGGCCTCATGGTGTCGATGCTCGTCAATTACAGCGCAGCCCTCGCCGCCCCGATTGCCCTCTTCTTCGCGGCGCTCAACGTCGGCTCGATCCAGCTCCCGATAGCGCTCAAGCTGGACTCCTCGCTGGCAGGCGTGCTGCAAGGGACACTGGTGCTCTTCATCCTCCTGGCGGAGGGCGCGAGATCGCGACTCATGAAGCGAGTCGGGGCAAAGCCATGACGGGCGACGTGCTACTGCTCGGCCTGGCGGGCGTCCTCGCCTCGGCCGGTCCCGTCGTCTTCGCGGCCGTCGGCGAGGCCATCTCGGAGCGCGCGGGCGTCATCAACCTCTCGATGAACGGCATGATCCTCCTCGCGGCGATGGGAGGCTTCGCCGCCGCCATCGCGACCGGGAGCGTCGTCGCCGGCTTTTTCGCGGGCGCGGCGATCGGCGGCGCCGTGGCGGCCGTCGTCGCCTTCTCGAGCATCACGCTCAAACAGTCGCAAGTCGCCGTAGGCTTCGTGCTCACCCTCCTCTGCCGCGACCTGTCCTATTTCCTCGGCAATCCCATCATGGGTCTGCCGGGGCCGCGCATCTCCGAGAAGCCCCTGCCGCTCCTCGATCGGATTCCGATCCTCGGCCCGCTCCTCTTCCGGCAGGACATCATGACCTACCTGAGCTTCCTCCTCATCCTGGCCGCCTGGCTCTTCATCAACCGGACGAGGCCGGGCCTCGTGCTCAGGGGCATCGGCGAAAAGCCCGCGGCCGCCTACGCGCGCGGAGCGAACGTTGGCCGCCTGCGCTACCTCTATACGATCCTCGGTGGCGCCATCGCCGGCCTCGCCGGGCCGATGTACTCGCTCTCGATCAAGGCCGGATGGAAGGGCACGATCTCGGGCCTCGACGGCATCGGATGGATAGCTCTGGCCATCACGATCTTCGGAGGCTGGAGCCCGCTCAAGGTGGCCTTGGGCGCCTACCTCTTCGCCTTCCTGCAATGGCTCGGGCTCGTCTTGCAGGCGGCCCTTCCCGGCGTGCCGTCCCAAGTCCTGCAAGTCGCGCCCTTCCCGCTCATGATCCTTACGCTGCTGTTCGTCAACATCGGCAACGCCGAGTGGGTCAAGGCCTCGCTGGCCAGATTGCCCGAGCGACCGAGGCGAGCTCTCGCGCGATTGCTACGCGCGATGAACGCCAAGCCGCCGGCAGCTCTGGGCCAGAGCTTCGAGAAGGATTAGGAAAGACGAGCGCGCTAGCCCTTCACCGCCCCCGCAGTAAGCCCCGTGATGAACTGCTTGGCCATCGTCAGATATAAGATGATTACCGGCACGCAGCTCAGCGATAGGACGGCCAGGATCTTCGACCAATCGGTCTGGTACTCGCCAAAGAGCCTCGTGACGCCGAGGATGAGGGTCCGCTGCGAGTCGTTGCGGATGAAGATCAGCGGGAACCACAGATCGTTCCAGATGGGCACGAGGTTGAAGATCGCGACCGTGGCCATGGCGGGGCGCACCATCGGCACGATGATGGCCGAGTAGATCTTGAACGGCCCAGCTCCGTCGATGAGCGCGGCCTCGGACAGCTCCGCGGGTATGCCCTTGATGAACTCGTAAAGCGTGAAGACCGCGATCGGCAGGCCCATCGCCACGTACACCGGAATCACGCTGATCGTCTGGTCGAGGAGTCCGAGCGCGATCATGATCTGCAGCAGGTTCACCGAGCCGATCTTGATAGGGACGGTCATGCCGGCGACGAAGAACAGGTAGATCCACCGCGAGTAGCGGGACTTCCAGCGGACGCAGCCGTAGGAGGCGAGCGACCCGAACAGGAGGATGAGAGCCAGCGAGATTATCGTCACGATGAGGCTGTTGAGGAAATACCTAGGGAAGGGCGAGTTCCGGAACACCGTCAGGTAGCCCTGGATATTGACCGAGGTCGGCAGCCCGAAGGGATCGAGATAGATGTCGTTCTTGAACTTGAAGGAATTGACCACCATCGTCCAGAGCGGAAAGAAGACCAAGAGGCTCCACACCGACAGGGCGAGGTACTTGAGAGGCTTCATGGGATCGTGCATGTTCGCGCGATCCCGGTTTTTCGCGACGGTCTTCATCATCGGCCTCTCTTCTCGGCGCGAAGCCGGGGCCTCGGCTCGGCCTCGGTTCCGTTCATCAGCCGGTTGGCGAGGAGCACGCCGGCGAACAGCACGGCGAAGGTGACGGTCGCGACCGCCGCGCCCAGGCCCATGTCGGGAATGCCGACGGGATGCTGCCCGGCGATGCCCGTCCTGTAGAAGAAGGTGCCCATCAGGTCCGTGGCGTAGTTGGGCGGCCCGTTCGCGCCCTCCATCGCGTATACGACATCGAAGGCGTTGAAGTTGCCGACGAAGGTCAACACCGACACGATGCCGACGACCGGCAACAGGAGCGGCAGCTTCACTTTCGCGAAAGTCTTCCAGGCTCCGGCTCCGTCTATCTGCGCCGCCTCGAAGAGCTCGTCGGGAATGCGCTCGAGACCCGCGAGGAACATCATCGTCGGCAACCCTACCCATTGCCAGGCCGAAACGAGCGTGATAGCCGGCAGGGCGAAGCGCGGGTCGCCGAGCCAGGGCAAGGCCCAGGAGGCGAGGCCCAGCTTGTTGAGCACCATGTTGAGCGCGCCCCACTGGGGATTCAGTATCAGCTTCCAGATATACCCGGTGACGAGGACCGAGAGGGTGACCGGCACGAAGATGATCGTCCGGTATACGCCTTTGCCCTTGAAGCCCTTGCCCGAGAGGATGAGGGCGAATAGCAGGCCTATGGTGTTCTGGACCAGCATGGTGATCCCGAAGAATTCCCAGTTGTTCTTGAAGGCGTTGAAGAATCGAGTCGAGGTCTCCGGATCGCCGAAGAGGCGGACGTAATTGTTGAAGCCGACGAAATTGTCGAGGGCATAGCCCGAGCCCGAGAAGAAGTGAGAGCCGCATCGAGTTGATGACCGGGACGGCCATGAAGGCCGCGTAGACTAGGAGGGCCGGGAGAGCGAACAGGAACCAGAGAGTCCCGCTCTCCTTGCGCTTGCGCACCTTGAAGCTGGAATTCATAGACTTGAGCCCCCCTCGGGGAAAAAAGGCGCGGGGCTTGAGCTAGGCCCTCAAGGCTTGCCCACCCCGCGCCCGTCTCGATGATCGTTACTTAGCGACGGCGACGCGCTACGGC
>CAWHFT010000246.1:0-7477 GCA_963828175.1 uncultured Spirochaetota bacterium | reverse complement strand
TAGCCTGCTTCGACCGTTGCGTATTGCTTGGCCCGCGATCGGAAGGACCCAGTAGAGCTTGCGACTTCCGCCGGCGATTTTGAGACCGAGCGATGGCGCCGCGCTCAATCCGACGAGCATTGCTTTCGCGGCCCCGGATCTTGCGATTCCGCCTCGGAGCGCATTCAGCCAATTCATTTCGCTTTTAAGCCATGAAGGCGCATCGTCCGATCTCCTCCAGGTTCCGGCCCGAGCCTTTTCCCACCACTGTCCCGATCGCTCAGGAAGGCCATCGCGCCGGTCGAGTCGAGTTCGGGTGGTCGCGTGCCGTCGCGCGGATAGGAGCCCGAGGCCAGGTAGGGAAGCGTCGATCCCGCGAGGCTGCGCTGCCCGAGGACGGCCGCCAGGGATAGGCTCTCGGAGTCGGCCGAAGCAAGACTAAAATCGGCCTTGGCCGTCGCATGAACCCACGGCCGGAGCCCAACTTGAACCGGCCGTTCTCGAATTCAGCGACGGCGACCCCAGCGGCCGCGTGGCCTTGATTTCAGCCATGAGAAGCCGGAGGGCGGGACGTTTTTCGCGATGGTCGCCGAAACGAAGACTGCGCCCGAGTCCGGCATCACGAGGGCGAAGGCTCGAACCGACGAACCCCGCATGAAGGCCGCGTCCAGGGCCCCGACGCTGGCGAACGCGATCGCGAGCGCGACCGCCGAGGCGACCACCAGCGGAGCGGCGCGCCACTTCCGGGTCTCGCCCACTCGAGTAGTGGCCGGGTGGCCGAAGCTGGAGGCGGCGAGAACGACGAGGAACCAAGCGCCGAGGGCGGCGACGATGTCCGTCCTCGCGGCGGCGGCGACGGGATCCGGCGACCCGGCATCCGATTGAAAGGCCGCGGCCTCGCGGACGGCGGCCGCGCCCATACGCGGGGCCGAGCCGTAGGGCGCAAGCCCCAGGAGGGGCCGCCAAAAATCTCCGTCGCGGGCGCCGGGCTCGTCGGAGATGTCGTCCGACATCCGAACGATGCCGCCCAGGCCGAAGGGAATGAAGCTTCTGCCGGCTCCGTCCCCCAAGCCGGCTCGGTCCCCGAGGCCGATCGAGCCGATGAGTCCTTCGCCCGACGGCCTCGCCGAAGAAACCGCGAGCCGCCCCCTCCCGCGATCCAGGCGAGGAGGGCTTCGCGCTGGGCGGGCGACAGGACGGAGCCCGGGTCCGCCAGCGCCAGCGCGCCGACGCCGTCGTAGTCGAGGCCGTTCGCCGGAAGTTCGTCGGTGCCGACGGCGACAGCCTGGACGGGCTCGCCGGGCATCAGGGCCGAGGAGATCGCGAGCCGCGCGCTGACCGGCAGCCCGCAGGCGAGCGCGAGATTGCCCGGGAAGGCGTTCGAGCGCGCGTCGAGTTTGACCTCGGCGAGAATGCCGTCCCCGGAAACCAGCCGCACCGCGATGGTCTCGAGGTCGACGGTCATCGGCACGGGGCATTCGATCCTCTGGCCGTCGCCCGCAGGAAAGGACTCGCGGCCGATGTCGCTGCCGTTCGCGCCCCGCCGCTCGACTTCGATCCTCGCGCCGGGAGCGCCCTCGCTGCGCAGCCATAAGGGCGCCCAGCGGTCGGGAACGAAGTGACCGTCGAAACCGAGCTCGGCCTCGAGCCGCGCCGGCTCTCGCATCGACGGCTCGCGAGCAGCCGCGGCCCCGGCGGCGGACGCGGCGATCGCCAGAGCCGTCGCGACGAGTATCCGCGCTTTTCTCATGAGCCCATGATCGCGCCCTCTTTCGCGGCTGGCCAGTTACGGGTGTACGGGCTCAGGGCCCTTTTTTTCGTGACAATTGTACGGGCGGTGCGAAGAGCGAAGGCATCTTGCCCGTCAGCTTGAGGAACTGGAGCCTGTCCTTGACATCGAGCTTGAAATAGATGGAGCTGATGTAATTCCGCACCGTCTGCTCGGACAAGCCGAGGCGCGAGGCTATCTCCCGGTTCCCGAAGGACCGCGCCATGAGGGACGCGACCTCGAGCTCTCTCTTGCTCAGTTCCTCGAGGACGGCCTCGGGGTCGCCCGCGGAAGCCTTCGAGGCTCGGCCGGTCAACAGGCTCGCCACCTTTCCGGAGAACAGGGTCGAGCCCGCGGTGGACGGCGCGGATCGCCTCGAGCAGCTCTTCCGGGCTGACGCTCTTGAGCAGGTAGCCTTTGGCCCCGCGCTCGAGCGAGGCCCTGAGGTACTCTTCGTCGAGGAAGGTGCTCAGCATGATGATCTTGGTATCGGCCAGGCGGGAGCAGATCAGCTTGGCCGCGTCGACGCCGTCCATCTCCGGCATCCGCACGTCCATCAGGACGATGTCGGGCCTGAGAGCCTCGGCCATCGCCACCGCCTGCGCGCCGTCGGGCGCTACGCCGAGTACGTCCATGTCCGGCGCGGTCCCGGTGATCACGTAGCGCAGGCTTTGCGCGAACAGCTGCTGGTCGTCGGCGAGGAGCAGGCCGATCTTGCCGTCTTTCATGACTGTTCCGCCCTCGGCTCGGTCGGGAGCGGGAGGCGCATCACGATGAAGAATCCGCCGGCCGAGGAGCCGTACTCGATCCCGCCCCCGAGCTTCTCGATCCTCTCCCTCATGCCCGAGATGCCGATGCCTTCCTGCACTTCCTTGGCCCCGCCGCCGTTGTCCTTCACGGCGACCACGAGGCCATCCTCCGAGACGCGGAAGGATACCCGGATGGCCGTAGCCTTGCCGTGGCTGAAGGCGTTGAGCATGCCTTCCTGGACGAAGTGGCTCGCGGCGAATGCGGCCTCGTCCCCGCCTTCGGCCGCGCCGAAGACGGACCAATCGAAGTTGCCGAAATCGAGGTCCACGTCCGCTCCAGTCGCCGTCCGGAAGGCGCGAACGGCCTTGGCGATCGCGTTCGGGCCCGCGGCGCTCCGGATCTCCCGCCGCCGGAGGTCGCCGAGGATCGCGCGCACCTGGCCTAGGGCCTGGTCGGCGTCGGCCCTCGCCGAATCGAGGAGCTCGGGCACCTTGTCCGGCTCCCTCCGGCACATCATCGAGGCGGCGCGCATCGTCATGATTGTGTTCGTGAGCGCGTAACCGACGACGTCATGGATGTCTCGCGTTAGGCGAAGCCGTTCCTCGAGGGCGGATTTCTCCTCCACGCTCGCGCTGTAATCCTGGTAGGAGAGGTTGAGCTTCATCACGCCGAGGAGCGACTCGGCGAGCCGGTCCGTCTCGGCCTTGAGGGCCGAGAGCGGGGAGATCAGGAAAGAGGCGACGGTGGGGAAGGCGACGAAGACGAGAATGTCGCGAAAGGAGGCGGCCCTCTGGCCCGCGGCCTCGGGAGGGAGCAGGAGGAAGCGGGCGGCGCAGGTCGCGGCGAGAGCCCCGAGCGAGGCAGCCAGGCCGGAAGGGAATGGCAAGTAGAGGGATACGGGGACCGATACGAGGGCCAGGAAGACGATGCAGGATATGGGGCTCAAGGGGAAGTAAAGCACGAAGAACAGGCAGGCCGCCCCTTCCACCCACAAGAGCGGCCGCAGCGCGCCGGTGCGCCGTAGAGCGAAAGCGAGGGCCAGCCCGGCGCTGCCGAGCGACGCGACGGCGACGAAGGCCGCCTCATCGGTCGAGGTCACGCATAGGCCGTCGGCGCCGGAGAGCTCGGCGCTGGCCATAGCCGCGATGACGGCGACGGAGGCTGCCAGGAAAGCCAGTTGCATCCGCCCGCCTTCGATGCAACGGGCGAGCCAGGCCATCGTTTTCGTGTTGCCCGAATGCCTGGCGCCGTTTGTCGTCGCGGCCATGTCGATCCTCCCAGACCGATTGCTCATGTATCTTTAATTTTATCTCGAATATCAGCTTAGGTACGCCGACCGACGAACGTCAATGGCATGAGGAATTGGCCGAAATGATCCCGAAATGAACAGAAGTGCATGCCATGACAAAAAAAATTGAAAAAACAGCGATTTTTCGATATTTTTTTTTGACGGTATGATATGATCCGCATAGAGCAAAGCTACTCAAAGGAATCGTACGCAAAGACAATTCCGACTTTGTACAGGTAAAACCAGTGCAGAGAAGAAGATACCACACCCGGTACCGTTAGTCGCTCAGCTCCTGCTTCTTATTTCGGCCTAGCCGATAGAGGAAGCCAGCTTATCATGGATAAGCTACTACAAAGACCCGGCAGAGGCCGGGCAAAGGAAGTCCCGCATGGGCAAGAAAATTTACGTCGGAAATCTCAGCTACAACACGTACGAGGATGGGCTTAGAGCCCTGTTCCAGAACTACGGTACCGTAGCTTCGGCCAAGATCATCACCGATCGCGATTCCGGCCAGTCCAAGGGTTTCGGCTTCGTCGAAATGGGCACTGAAGAGGAGGCTCGCGCAGCCATTTCCGCCCTCAACGGCCAGGATCTCGATGGTCGCGCCCTCAAGGTCAACGAAGCGATGGACAAGCCCCGCCGGGACGACAATCGCTGGTAATTGTTCAAAAGCAAATTGATGAAGCCGGCCGCAAGGCCGGCTTTGTTTTTTGGATGGGTATGCAGCTTTCGACGCGTTGTCCGACATATTTTACGGTTTTTGCCGTACCGGCGGATTTATATGCAGAACCACGCCTTCATACGGCCCATTGCGGCCGGGCGGCCCTCGATTGCGGCTTCTGGTAGCGATACGGTACATTCCTCGATATACGCGGGTCGCGGAACGCGACCCATACTATAATCTTCCTTGCGTACTAGCGGAGCAAGCGAGCGTCATGGCCGGACTCAACGTCACAAGCGAAATTGGAAAGCTCAAGCGCGTCCTCGTGCATAGTCCCGGACCCGAGGTCGAGGCGATGACGCCGAAGGAGGCGGAGGCGGACCTCTACAACGACATCATCCCCCTATCGGCCATGCGCTCGGAGTTCGACGTGCTCAAGTCCTTCCTCTTAAAGTCAGCGAGGTCTACGAGCTCAAGGAGACTCTCGCCCATGCGCTGGCGGACGCAGGGAACCGCTATGAGTTCCTCGACGGGCTCGCCCAGCTTTGCCCGGTCCGAGGCCGCATGGAGGAGCTGATGGCGATGAGTCCGCCCGAGCTAGCGCGCGTCGTGATCGAAGGCCTGCCCGCGCTGCCCGGCAGTCTGTCCCGGCGTATTGAGCCCGAGGAGCTTCTCGCTGCGGCCCCTGCCCAACTCCTACTTCATGCGCGACTCGGCCGCAGTGTTCCGCGATTGGGCCATCTCCTCGGCGACCGCCTACGACGTTAGACTCATCGAGTCGATCGTGACGCGCTTCCTGTTCCAAAGGCACCCCGATCTCCATGCCAAGGGCCTCCTCATCGACGGTCCCAGGGAACGAAGCAGGTTCATCACCATCGAGGGCGGAGACATAGTCGTATTGTCTCCCCACGTGCTCGCGGTCGGCGTCTCGGAGCGCACGACCTCCGATTCGGTGGAACGACTCGCGGTCAACGCGGCCAGGGCCTTCGGCGAGGACATGACCGTATTCGCCGTCGTGCTCCCGCGAGGAGCGGGCCTGCATCCATCTCGACATGGTATTTACCGCACTGGACCAGGACGCGGCCCTCGTCTACTACCCCGATAGTGACGGGGCGCAACCGCGCGCGGGTCGTTCGCATCGAGGCCGGGGCCACGGGTACGCTTCGCTTCGAGGAGGAGGAAGGCCTCATCCAGGGGCTCTGGGGCGCCGGCATCGACCTCGAGCCTCTCTCCTGCGGCGGAAGCGATCCCCTCTTTCAGGAGCGCGAGCAATGGTGGTCCGGCGCCAATTCCTTCGCCTTCGCGCCCGGGAAGATCATCATGTATTCCTGCAACTCCAAGAGCCTGGATGTCCTCTCCGACTCAGGCTTCGCGATCCGCGACGCCAAGGTATTCATCGACGGGGCGGAGAAGGTCGAGGACTTCGATCGCCTGGCGGTGCGCTTCGATGGCATCGAGCTCGCGCGCGGAGGGGGAGGGGCTCGCTGCATGACCATGCCCGTCGAGCGAGAGGATTGTAATTTCAATATTTATCATGTAAGGGCTTGCAACGCTTCGCGGTATCGTAAAGCTTAGCTTATGGAAAATACATGATCGCGTAGAGGCCGAGCTCTTAATGAGAGGCTGATCCGAGTGGAGAACTCCTTATTCTTCCTGCGAATGAAGTCCAAATGTTTCGACTTCTGGGATAACAGCGAGATCGAACGGCTCGAGGAGCTTCGCGCCGATCTTCGCGCCCGTTGCGAAGGCATCAGCCAGAAATCCGGCATGGTGGCTACCTAGGCTTACATACCCCCGCGTCGTGACGTCTCGGGGAGCGATCCTTCCGCCGCCCATCATGCCGGGCCCTCCCATCGCTCCATAGCCGAATCCGCCAAAGTCGTAGCTCTTGCGCCTGATGGCGGTGCGAAGGAGTTGCCGTCGACCTTCAGCGTCGCTCCCTTCTTGCCGGGGTATGGACCCTCATACAATCCATTCCTTGCAGAGCGAACGATACCCCGGGAGCTCTGTTCCGGGGTCGTTCATTTGCCGAGCTGGCCGTTCTGGCCGCAGTTCCTCAAGTACTGATCGCCGAGGTCAGTGTGGAAGGCGGTGAACCGTCGCCGCCGATCATCCGGTCCATTCGGTCGTGCATGGCAGGGTTGCCGATCATGACATCCATGACCGCGTCTCCCAGTTCCTCTACCAACGCCGGATCGACCTTGTCGGCCTTGATCTGATCGGGAGCGGTCACGCCTGCGCGAAAGCGCTTGCCAGGAGGATCAGCGAAAACACCAGAAAAACAAGAACCCTCTTCATCTTTCCCCCCGACTGACGCGACCTGCGATGCCTGACCTGAAGTCCCTTTCGATTGCGGTCAGTCGCTGGATCATTGGCCGCAGCAACCACATCCGCCTCCGCCTCCGCTCGACGTGGCGCGGTAAGCGCCTATCTCCGCCTTTATCTTCTTCATGTCGACTCTCGAGAGGTTGTCGACCGTCTTCACGTACTCCGTGGAGCATCCCCATCGCGCATTGGAAGGTGAAGTCGGCGGTGATCGGAATCGGCGGCGTCTCCAGCTGGCCCTTGGAGAGGTCCAGTCCACCGTTGTATTCGGGGAAGATGACCTGGTTCGTGCAGGATGTCAGGCCCTGCGCCTTGAACCTGATGATTGCCTTCATGCCTTTCTGAAGGACGAGGGCGGCCGGCGAGTAGCCTGTACTCGTGACGTTGACCGTGACCACCTGCACACCATTCTCGATAACAGGGATCCCGATCGTTTCGACGGAAACTCTGCCTCCGGCGAAGGCCGGATTGCTCGCGCCTGAGCAGCACCCTCCGCCCAATGCACCGAGTCCACCGCCTGGCTGTTCGGGCCCGCCTTTGCCCAGCTGGGCCGGTCAGCTGATCCGGCGCGAGGGTCGCCGCTTTGCCCAGATCGGATACGACCGTGATCCTCGAGCGGATCATGCCCATCCAGCAGGTGTAGCCGATGACGCCCGTCGCCTTCGGCGTGAACTCGATAAGGTTGTCGCCGGGTACCAGGGTTTTC
>CAWHFT010000245.1:0-12313 GCA_963828175.1 uncultured Spirochaetota bacterium | reverse complement strand
AAGGGCAGCGGCACCTTGGACGGGGGAAGGGCCCAGAGCTGAAGTGTCGATACGAGAGCGAGAATTACGATGGTCGTTTTCTTCATGCCGCCGAAACCTTTGGCCGAGGACTTCACAAAAAGCCTATCCCGATCGTGACTGCGAAACCAGCTTGAGTTGAACCAAACGGCGGCCCCACGATACAGCGGGGCGATCCGTGGTACAATGGCCCATGCCCGAACAAGAGGCCCGAGAAGCTCCTCGACGCGGCGATCAAGGCCGGCGGAGACCGCGACTACCGAAAGGCGGCCGAGCTCCTCACCCTCCTCCTCGCCCGAACGGACTCCATCCCCGAAGCCTTCCTCTTCCTCGGCAGGGCCCGACACGCCCTGGCGAACAGGGGCCGGCGATCGAGGCCTTCCGCCGCTACCTCCGAGGGCGGCGACCAAGCCGCGGGCCTCTTTTTCCTCGGCCGCTCCTACCTCGCATGCGCCGCCATGCCGAGGCGGCCGTTCCTTGCGCAAGAGCGTCGAGGCCGATCCGGGCAAGGCTCCCGCTTGGGCTTTCCTCGGGGCAGCACTGCTCAAGTTGCGCCGGACCAAAGGCGCGGTCACCTGCCTCGAGAAGGCAATAGCCCTTGCCCCGCAGGACAAGCGCATCTATCGAGGCTACCTCAACGCCCTCTACGCGCGAGGCGTCCGCCTCCTTTCGCGAGGGGATGCCGACATGGCGAGACAGCTCCTCGGTTTCGCGATCGACAACGGTCTCGAAGGTGCCGCCATCCGGCTGTGGAGGGCCAAGGCGCTCGGGAGACCGGCCGCATCCCGGAGGCTATCGCCGACTGCGAGGCCGCCCTCGCCGCCGCTCCCGGCGACCCCTCGATCCGCTGGCTCCGCGCAGGGCTTCTCCTCGCTGCGGGCAGGCAGGCCGAGGCGCTGCGCGAGTTCGAGGCCATACGCGCGCAGCATCCCGACCTGCCCGCCCTTCCCGCCGACGACAGCTCCCTCGCCAGGCTCGGGCCTCCGTCGCCTTCCGCGAGGGCCGCTACAAGGAGGCGGTCTCGGACTGCATGCTCCTCTTGCGCGCGAATCCCAAGGACGCGGCCCTGAGGTCCATCGCCGCCGAGTCCTTGCGCGCGATCGGCGAGCTCGCGAGATCCCGCGACCATTGGCTGCGCGCCATCGAGGCCGCGCCGACGAGGCCGAGTTCCGCCTTGGCCTCTCGCTCGCCCTCTACGACCTCGGCGACTACTCGGCTTCTCTCAAGGCCGCCGAGCGGGCGCGCAAGCTCGGCGCCGAAGCGGCGCGAGGTCGACTACTACGCCGCCCTCTGCCGTTCCCGCCTCGGCGAGGATCCCGCACGGCTCATTCCGCTCTTGCAAGGACTCATGCGATCGAGGATGAGTGCCTCCTCGGACGCCGCCCATGGCGCGGATGTGCGGCTCATGTTCGCGTTGGGCGAAGCCCTGTATCGCTCGGGACGGCCCGATCTCGCCTCGGGCTGGTTCGAGAAAGTCCTGGCTCTGGCGCCCGACCACGAGCTCTCGCTCCTCTATCGCATCTCGGTCGCCGAATCCCTCGAGGAAGAGAAACGGCGGGCGGAGGCCTACGCCGCCTACCTCGAGGCTTACCCCGACAACTCCAAGCTCAGGCGCGAGTACGTGAGCGCGCTCTCGACCAGCGGCGACTGGGCCGCCGCGGCCGAGCAGCTCGAGCTCGGCATGCCCTACGGCGAGATGGGCGAGCGCTCACGTCGCCTCCTCGCCGTCTCCTATCGCAACGCCGGCCGCTACCGCGAGGCAGCCCTCGCCTACCGCGACCTCTTGCGCGAGGAGCCTGGTTCGGGCGAGCTCCTCCTAGGCCTCGCCTACTGCCTCGAGCGCGAAGGCCAGGCCGACTACGCCCTCGCCCTCCTCGAGAAGGCCCCGAAGGCCGCGAAGGCCGGCCCCGATCCCTGGATGCTCCAGGCCGCGTTGTACGCTCGAGCCGGCAAGAGCGAAGCCGCCGTCTCTTCCCTCCGCAGCGCGATCGAGCGCGACCGCGGCAACGAGCGCGCCTGGCGGAATCTACGTGTCCCTCTACAAAAAACAGGGCCTTGTCAGAGCTCGCGGCCAACTGCGAGGAAGAGGCGCGCGCCGCCATCAGGGAGGCGGCGGCGACCAGGGCCGCCGCGCCCAAAGGCAAGGCGGATCGCGGAGCTCCCAGCGAGGCCGAAGATTCCGGCATCGCCGACCTGGACCTCCGCTCGCGGCGCCACCGCGCTTAGACGCCCCAAAGTTGAAAAGGGCATGTTGATATTGCCGGCGATGCTGCTATACTTGCCGATGGAGGACAAATCATGCCCGTAAAAGCTATGGACTTGTTCGACGCCTATGCGAAAAACGCCCTTCCAAAGGATCTCGGATACATCGTCACCTCTTTCTTCAGCAACAACTCCGTCTACTCGCGCTACGAGATCGTCTCGTACAACAACGTCAAGTCCATCTACCCCAACGAAGAAGGCCTAACCTTCCAAACCGACGGCAAGAAGCTCTTCGTCCTCATCGAGCCCGCCAACTATCCCAACAAGGGCATGGAGCCCTACGTCCGATCCAACGCCGACAAGATCCCGCTGCGATTTTCGGAGCTCGAGCTCCACAACTGCAAGAACCAGACGCGCATCTACTGGGCCAAAGACGCCGTCATGTCCTACGGCTCATTCACCATCGCCCGCCCCGCCGGCATCAACTTCTCGTTCTGTTTCTACTCGCTTCCCGACATGCACCAATCCATCCAGCTCTTTTTCGAGAAGACACTCAACAAGGAGTGCTCGGTCCCCTTCGCCGACGCCAAGAAGGTGGCTGCGGCGATCGCCGAGAACGTCAAGACGAAGATGGTCTGGGACTTCGCGACGGAATAGTCGCGGCGCCGAGTAATGAACGACCCCGGAGCAGAGCTCCGGGGTCGTTCGCTCTGCAAGGAATGGATTGTATGCGGGTCCATACCCGGCAGATGTATTGCTAGGAAGATCGAAGCAGAGCTTCGAGGTATGGACCCGCAGACAGAAATGAACGACCCCGGAGCAGAGCTCCGGGGTATCGTTCGCTCTGCAAGGAATGGATTGTATGCGGGTCCATACCCGGCAGATGTATTGCTAGGAAGATCGAAGCAGAGCTTCGAGGTATGGACCCGCAGACAGAAGTCAAAAGGGGGAGCGCGGCCACCCATCTCCACCGCCCGCGCATCTCCTGCTTAGCAAGAATCATCTTCGCCCTTGATGCAGAGGGCCTGCCGGCTGCGAGGGGTTTCGCTAGTCCTCAGTCAAGACGCCTGCGGCGTCTTGACTTTGCAGAATTCGCTACGCGAATTCTGCTGCGGTAGAGCGCGCGGCGCCAGCCCCGACGTCCAATAAATTTCCTTGCCCTCTCGCGAACGCCGCGACCGATATCGCTCAACCCCTCTCCGCCGGCACCCCTGCAACACAGGCAAAGATGATTCTTGACGTTAATTTCTAGATGCGCGGGCGGCGGTCATTCATTCACCATTCTTTTGATCACGCGGCTCCCCCACGCTCCACCCTCCTCGGAATCGCGCAACGTTATTCGTTATTGCGCGATTCCTGCGGTGGGTTTCGCTACCCCCACACCATTTCGTTCGGGCGCGAGCTCGGGCTATATGACACCCGCTGAAAGGGAGGCGCGCATGAACACTCTCGCTAAAAAGCTCGAGGCGCAGTTCGATGTTTCGCTCAAGATGTTGCTAGCGCTGATCGAGTCGTGTCCCGATGAGCTGTGGCGCGGGAAGGCGGGCGGCTTCTATTTTTGGCAGCAGATCCTTCATGTGCTCTGCGGCTCGGCCTTCTGGCTACGGCTCGAAGGCGACGCCGCGACCGTCGCCGTCCGCGCGGGCCGGTTCTTCGCGGCCGCCGCCGCGGCGGCAATGCCAGGGACGGGCCTCGAGGCGCCCAGCCCAGCGTACCCGGGGCTGTCGAGGCTCGACGTCATCGAAGGCCAGATTCGCCATCTCATGTACCACGTCGGACACTGCGACGCTCTCTTGCGCGATCGCGCTTTCGCTTGCCCGTCGTCCTCGAGGTAGGCGCTCGCTCAGCCTGACTGCATGAGACTCCAACCCTCGAACGTTCGTCCCATCTATCCTTGACGGTCCAATATATCTTATTTATTTTGTCATATATTGTACCTAAAATGGGGGCATGATGCGTGCTATCGCTACTCAAACCGAACGGAACCCCAGGGCGTTGGTCCCGTGGATCGCATATTTGATTTTCTTCGCCGTACTCAACGAGACCGTGTTCAACGTCTCGACACCGATGATCTCGCGTCAATTCTCGCTCTCGCCGTCGAGCTTGAGCTGGATGATGACGGTCTTCATGGTCCTCTTCGGCATCGGCGCGGTCATTTTCGGCAAGCTCGCGGACATCTTCAGTCTGCGGAGCCTCATTTTGACGGGCATCGCGATCTACGTCTTCGGCTCGCTCTTCGGCTTCGCCTTCAAGGACAGCTACCCCGCCGTCATCGTCGCGCGCGGCATCCAGGGCATCGGCGGCTCGGCCTTGCCGGCCCTCGTCTTCATCGTGGTCGCCCGCTTCTTCGAGGTCGCGGAGCGCGGCAGGATCTTCGGCCTCATCACCTCCGTCGTTTCCCTGGCGATCGGCTTCGGGCCGGTCATCGGAGGGTTCGTGTCGAGCGTTCTCGATTGGTCCTTTCTCTTCCTCATACCCGCCCTGCTCCTGGTCTCAATCCCGTTCATCTCGAGGATCCTGCCGCGGGAAAAACGCAAGCCAGGCAGCGTGGACATCCTCGGGGCCGCCCTGGCGACCGTCCTCGTCGGATCGCTCGTCGTCTTCCTCAACCTCGGCGTTCTCGCGTTCCTCGCGTCATTCGTCTTCTTCTCCGTACTCTTCCTCGTCCGCATCCGCGTCGCGGCGGATCCGTTCATCAAGCCCTCGCTATTCGCCAATGCGCCCTTCCGCACCGGCCTCATCGTCACCTTCTGTTTGTTCGCGATCGTCATCGGCATCGTCTTCCTGGTCCCGCTGATGCTCGCCAGAGTCCACTCCCTGACCACCAGCCAAATCGGCCTCATACTATTCCCCGGCGCAATCAGCTCGGTTATCTTCGGGCCGATCTCCGGAAGGCTGGCCGACAGACGAGGGAGCGGGTTCGTCATCGCGGTCGGCCTCTCGCTTCTCGTCGGAGGCATCGTGTTCATGGCCCTCGCCCTGAGCATCTCGCCTCTCGTGGTCGCCGCCGCGATGCTTCTGGTCTACGTCGGCTTCGCCCTCTTCCAGACGGCGATGGTCAACGCGATCTCCCAAACGCTTCCACCGGACGAAATGGGAGTCGGCATGGGGCTCTTCAACCTGGTCGGCATTCTCTCGGGCGCGATCGGCACTGCCCTCGTCGCCAAGCTGCTCGCGGGCGGCGCTCTGAGCTTCTCGCTCCTGCCGTACGGCACCTCGAGGGCGAGCTACGAGTACTCGAACCTCATGCTCGCCTTCGCGCTCGTCGCCGTCCTGGGAGGCGCGCTCTACTTCCGAGCGAACGGCACCGCATCGAGGCGGAAATCGGGGGCTACGCTCCCGGAAGAGGAAATCGACTCTGACTGCGCGGAGCTCTCGGGCTGCTGAAAGGCGTGCGTCGGCTTTACGTGGTACGAACCGTATTTGGAAAGGGGAGCGCGAGGGGAAAACCTTTTGAAAAGGTGTGCCCCTCGCTCGACTCATAATAAGGCGCTCGTTGCTCGATGCAAAAAAGCGGCCGCTCCCCTGCGCCACAGCGCTTGGGAGCGGCCGTTATCCACGCTGGCGAGGCGCTGCTACTTCGCCGCTTTGCGCTTGTCGATCTCGGCCTGAGCCACCGCCGTGATCGAGAGCGGCACCTGGTACGGCGAGCAGGAGACGTAGTCGAGCCCCGCCGCCATGCAGAAGCGGATATTGTCGGGGTTGGCGCCGTGCTCGCCGCAGAGCCCCGTCACGAGGCCGGGCCGCGTCAGGTGGCCGCGCTTGGCCGCCATCGCGACGAGGTCCTTCACCGGGTCGGTGAGCAGCGAGAAGGGATTGCCCTGGATCAGGTCGTAGAGCGAGTAGTCGGGCATGAAAGAGTTGAAGTCGTCGCGGCTGATGCCGAGCGTAGTCTGCGTGAGGTCGTTCGTCCCGAAGGAGAAGAACTCGCTGTAGCGGGCGATCTCGCCGGCCGAGAGCGCGGCGGCGGGGAGCTCGATCATCGTGCCAATCTTGTAGGGCAGGGCCTTCGCCCCGAGCTCTTTGCGGACCTCTTCCTCGATGTCGATCAGGCCCTTGTAGGCCTTGCCCTCGATCTTCTTGCCGTAGACGATGAGCTTGAGCTCCGAGGCGTTCATCACGATGGGGATCATGACCTCGGGCCGGACGTCCACCTTCTCCGTCTGGAGCTTGTAGGCCGCCTCGAAGATCGCGCGCACTTGCATCTCGTAAATCTCGGGGTAGCTCACCGCGATGCGGCAGCCGCGGTGGCCGAGCATCGGGTTGAACTCGCCGAGCGCGTCGATGCGCGCCTGGATCTCGGGCTTGGAAAGCTTCTTGGCGCTCTTGCGGGCCGCCATGTGCTCGGAGAAGGCGGCGAACTCGGCGTCGTTGTGCGGGAGGAACTCGTGCAAGGGGGCGTCGAGCAGGCGAATCGTCACTTCCTTGCCGGCCATGACCTTGAAGAGGCCGTAGAAGTCGTCGCGCTGCATCGGCTTTAGCTTGTCGAGAGCCTTGATCCGCTCTTCCTTGGAGTCGGAGAGGATCATCTCGCGGATGACGTTGATTCGCTTCTCATTGAAGAACATGTGCTCCGTGCGGCACCAGGCCTATGCCCTCCGCCCCGAAGAGCAGGGCGCGGGCGGCGTCACGCGGCGTGTCCGCGTTGGCACGCACGTGGAAGTGGGGCATCTGCTTCTTCGCGAGGGCGATGAAGTCCAGGAGGCCCGAATCCTTGGGATCGGGAGAGATCAGGTCGGCCTTGCCGAGCCAGATCTGGGGCTCTCCGTAGTAAGGCACGTTGATGGTGATATAGTCGCCCTCGTTGATGGCGATGTCGCCTATCGTGGCCTTCTTGCCGCGGATCTTCATGTCGGTCTTGACCAGCGAGACCTTGCCGTACTGCCTGGCGACGACCGAGGCGTGGGCCGAGTAGCCGCCTTCGGCGGTCAGGACCGCGGTGGAGTTCTCGATCGCCTTGACGTCCTCGGCGAAGGTCGAAGTCATGACGAGGATGAGCCTTTTGTCCTCGCTCTTCTGTTGCGCGTCGCGGTAGGCCTCGAGGAGGGACTCGGTGCTGAAGAAGACGCGGCCGATGGCGGCGCCCGAAGCTCCCGCGATGCCGCCGGAGACGCCCGGCAGCTTCTTCGTCGAGCCGATGTCGACGATGTCGTGGAGGATCTCGTTGAGGCGCCCGGAGCTATCGACTGGACGACATACTCCTCGTCGACGACCTTGCGTGAGCAGAGGTCGAGCGCGAGCCTGAGGTCGGCCTGGGTGCTCTTGGAGACGACCTGCCGCTGCTCGATGAGCCAGAGCTTCTTGTTCTCCACCGTGAACCGAATCTGCCGGATCTCGAGGTGCTTGTCCTCGAGCTTGCGAGCGATCTTGTCGAGCTCTTTGAGGTACGCGGGATCGATCTTGTTGATGTCCTTGCCCGCGGCCCCGATCTCGTTGAAGCGCTCTTGGTAGAACTCGCCCTGGAGCTTGAGATCGCCCGTTACGACGTCGCGGGTGAAGAAGGCGCCCGAGGAGGAGTCCTTGCCATAGTTGCCGTAGACCATGGGCTGGACGAGGATGGCCGTGTCCTCGGCGTCCTGCTCGTCCAGCTTGATGAGCCGGGACACGCGCTTGAGAGCTATCTCGAGCTGAGCCTCGGCTCCGTCGAAGAAGCCTTTGGGCAGGACCGGGGCGTACTCGTCCATGAAGGCGGCGGCGGTCTTGGCTGCCTTCTCCGACTTGAGCGACTTGGAGCAGCGCTCGGCGGCCTCAACGGCCTTTGCCACGTCCTTGTCGCGGCCCTCGAGCTCGGCGACCTTCTCCTCGACCGCGAGCATGCCGCGGACGAGGAACAGCACCTCGTGGGCGGCGAAGTTGTCGCCGACCCATGATGCGAAGCCCTGGACGGTGTCGCGGGCGAGGCCAAAGTCGTGAAGCGTCGGATAGTTTGAGACGGCCAGGTTGGGCGACACGACGATCTTGAAGAGGAGCGGATTTTTCTTATCGCCCAGACCCTTGCCGACGATGTCCTGAACCTTCTTGACCGTCGATCGGATGGCATCGGCGACCTTCTGATCGGAGAGGGACGACGCCACGTCGGAGTCGATCACGAAGCCCGGCAATATGGGCAGGGCGAGCTCCGCGAATTCGTTGGCCTGGCGGCCGCGCATCCCGAGCTTCTCGAGATCGACGTCCTTCTTGACGATTTCCTTCTGGCTGAAGAAATGGATGTTATCTTTCATGGCCTTTACCTTTCCTTCCTAGCTCGCGCTTCAGAAAAGCGCCATGACGCTGTTGACGGGGCCTTTGAGGAAGGCCTCGTACAAGTGACTCGCGCCTTGCGCGAGATACCGCTGGAGCTTGGCGACATCGGAAATATCGTCGCCCGCTATTGCGAACTTGATGTTCGAGCCGTGCTTGACCTTGCCCCACTTGAAGAGCGCGTTGATATCCATGATGCGCTCGCCATCGTAGTACACCAAGACCTGAAGGCCCGGATGCTTGGTGGTATAGCTGGTGATGATACGCTTCCACGCCTCGACGTTGCCGTTGTGGAAAAGCTCATTGGTGACGAGGACGTTGTACATGGGCGTCATCCGGGCGCCCGGTTTCACGGCCTGTGCGGCCGCGACCGCCGCCTTGGGCGGCTCGACCTTGGCGGGTTCGGGAGGCGGGGCGGCCTCGACGGCCTTTGCTGCTCCGCGGGCCGGTCTTCCGCGCTTGGCGGGCCCTTTCGCCGGGGTCTTCGCAGCAGTCTTGGGCGCGGCCTTAGCCTTGGAGGTGGCCTTCTCCTCTTTCTCGGCTTTGTAGACGCAATCGCCTTTGAGGAGCTCGGGCTTTACTCTGGGCTTTCGGCCCGAGAACAGGTCGATAAGGGATTCGCATGCAGTCTCCAGGAGTTTCTCGTCGCCTTCCTTGGCGAATCTGCCGGCATAGACCACGAGAAGCTCGGAGCGGTTGAGGCGGTCGATCTGCGTGATCCGCTTCTTGTTTTTGGGGTTGACGACCAGGGCTCCCAGGTCGGGGTGGTGGTAAAGGACGACGAGATCGACGCCGTTCCATTTCACCACCTCATCCGCTACGGCGGGTATGTCGGACGCGGTGCTGGTCAGGTTGGCGGAAACCGAGGCGTAATGATATTTCTGCCCTAGGACCATGGACGTCACCGGCCGGACATCGCCTTTGTCGAGAACCTTCTCCTCGATGAGCTCGTCCACGATATCCGCGAGGTTTTCCTTCGCGGCGACGCGGTCGACTACTGATACTACCGTCTTGATATGGCGGACGGAGGCGTTGAAGCCCTCCCTCTCGGCCAGGTCCTCGAATTGACTGACGAGGCTCTTCATGGACATGAAATCCTCCCACGTGCGGAGGGCCGCCCAACCTTCTTTGGTAGGACGGCCCCCCAGGCGTAATATAATATTATATGGCCGGCCGACGTCCGTTTGCCGCGGACGTCGGCGCTAGCCGCCCGAAAAACCGGGTTGAACATGGATTAGAGCTGCCTAAGGCCGCCGTCCTCGTTCTTGCTCGGCCTGCCGCGCTTAGCGGCCGGCTTCCGCCCTTTGCCGCGCCGGTTGTAGCCCGGCCGCGCTTGCCGGAGTCTACGACGCCTTTGGGCTTGGGACCGCGCTTGCCCGGCGCTTTGACACTGAGGGGTTCGGGAGCGACCGACTCGGCGATGGCCGGCGACGTATCGCTCGAATTGAGCATGGCCAGGTAGTCGCCGCTCGGACCGGCCTCCTCGGGCACCTCGCCGGGCGAGAAGGACTGAGCGATATCCTCGCGAACCGTGGAGCGGCGGCGGGAGAACGAAGCGAAGGCCGCGTCCTGGAAGCCTTTGGACACGCCATGGAGGAACTCGTTGAGCACGTTGGCCATGCCGTCCAGCGTGGCTTTTTTGCGCTTGATGGAGCAGATATCCACGTCGAGCAGCAGGCCCGGCTGGATGTGGTAGGGGTTGATCATGTAGTCGAAGCGGTCGAACTCCTTCTGGAGGAAGGCGAGGCGCTCCTCGACCACACGGCGCTGGATCGGGTATTGGTAGGAGTACATGCTTTTGAGCTTCTCGCGCATGAGGATGGGCCTGTTCTTGACCTTGTCCTTCTCGTAGAGGTAGGTCCGGTTCATCTTTTCGACCTCGGTCTCGGCGGCCTTTTCGAAGGAAATCTTTTCCCAGACCTTGGCGATGTCCTCGTATACGGGCTCGCCCGTCTTGGACTTGATCCTCGTGCGGATCTTGCGACGGTAGATGCCGGCGAGGTCGTCGAAGTCGGTGATTCGCTTGAGGAACTTGGAGTCTTCCATACATCATCTCCCGAGCACGTCCCAGAGATGCGCGAACTTCGGTCTCGAAGCTCTTGGCCTGCACGTCGTAGGCCTTGCGCTCCTCGATGAGCTGGGCGTTGTCGTAGTACTGCAGGCGGAGCTGGTAGCGCTCGTCGGGGAGGTGGGCGACATCGGTGTCCTCGTACTCGCGCAGGATGAGCTCGCGCGCGTTCTTGAGGTTCTCGATGTACTGGTAGCCCATCTTGGAGACGTCGAGGATCGAGGTATCGAGTTGACCGCGGTGTTGTAGCCGCGATTGCGGATGTTTTCGATTCGATGATCTTCTTGAGGTTCTCGCGAATGTTGAGCTGGTCGAAGGTGGTGGGTCGATCTCGGCGCGGAGGTTGGATATGCGCTCCATGAGCTCCTTGCCGATGATGCTGTAGCGCTTGGACTTGGGGTTATCGGCGTCGTCGTCGGTGTAGTCCCTGATCCGGTTCATCCGCTCGAAGATGATCTCGGTGTCGGAGAGCTCTTCCTTGCCGGCGTCGATGAGCCGGTCCTTGAGCTTCTCGATCTCCTTGTCGATCTGGTCGATGAGGTGCTTGGAGATCAAGTCCTTGATGAGGTACTCGACCGTGACTTGGTAATGGAAGATCGGGGAGATGAGCTCGGAGTCGAGGATGTTGACCGAGAGCTTCACGTTAGTTACGGTCTTGGGCTTGTAGTTGTCGTCCTTGAAGGAGCACTTGACGACCGAATAGGCGTTCTCGCCGCGGATGAAGGCGCCGACGTCGGTCTTCTGGCGCAGCAGGGCGTTGGTCAGGTTCTCAAGGTCGTTGACGCCCCGCTGGATGTGGCCCTGGAGGTGGCCGAACATGTTGACCATCGACTTCTCGACTTCGCCGGTGTTGAACTTGTCGGCGCCGCCGATCTGATCGAGGAGCTCGCTGATCTCCTTGGGGGTGTAGCGGGCCAGCGACTTCATCTCTTCCTTGTCGATGAAGTTGCGGACCTTCTTCACCATCTCGTCCTCGGTGGTGACCATGAAGCGGTTGAACATGTTCTGGTAATTCTGGTTGAAGTAGTTGTAGAGCTTCTCCTTCAACCCGCCCATGACGTCGATGCGGTCGAGGACTTCCTTGGGAAGCCTGGCGTTGATGTGGTGGAGAACCTTATTGGTCTCCTCCTCGAGCAGCTGGTTGACCTCACGCTGCTGATCGCGACCCTCTTGCGCGAGGGAGTTGCGGGAACCGACGGCCGAAGGCTTCTCTGGATGGAATACGTTAGGACTTTTCGGAAGATCTATCGCGCCCATATGATCTCCTTTACGCGATTGCTGATTCTTAGGTTATAGTATCGGGGTTGAGCTCGAGTTGTAAAGTGCGGCGTAAAAAAAAGGATACCAGTTTTTGCGCTATTATCGTAGAATATCGATAATGGAGCCTGGGAACCGAGAAAAAGGCCCCAAGCGTCCCCAAAAGGTGGCAGTCGTGAATAGATCCGATGGCCTCTCCCTCCTCGCTTGCCTCGCTTTCCTTGCATTACAGCCCCTGTATCTAGCCGGAGCCCCCCCCACGGCCCAACCCACCAACGTGACGCCTGCTGCTACTGCCGCGGCGAGCGGGCCACTCGGCGGCCGACGTTCGACCCGGATCCTTGGACATGATACTCCTCCTCGACAAATCGCTCTCGATGGCGCCGTTTTTCGAGAAAGTTAAAGAATACGCCGCTGGTCAGGTCCTCGGCCCCATCCTTATCCGGGAGACCGCCTTGTCGTAGAACTCGTGTATGGCAAGGTTCAGCGAATGACCTCTCTCAGTGCTGCACAGCTCGGAGGAGGGTG
>CAWHFT010000244.1:0-5689 GCA_963828175.1 uncultured Spirochaetota bacterium | reverse complement strand
GAAGGGTCTGCAACAGCGAGACCTCGACAATCTGGCCAACGGCGTGCCGACCATCGGAGACGTGGCGCGGCCTGATCGGGAAGTAACGGCGCTGCACAATGAAATGAGTACGGCGAGCCTGAACAAAAAGGCGTTGGCTGAAGGGCAACTGGCCGCGCAACTCTACTCCGACTACTTTGGGCCGTCTTTGTTCAAGCATCTCCAGATTACCCAGCAGACGTGTGCAGTTACGGGCAATCGTGGCCGGAACTGGTATGGCTGCCGGTCTGCTATTACTTCGACACAACCGTGCGCCATTCACTCAGTCTGGATAACACCGATAAGGGTTACTGGAAGGTGGTGACGGCGCATGAGGTTGCGCACCAATGGTGGGGAAACACGGTCGGTTTTGCTGCGGGCCGCGACCAGTGGATGAGCGAGGGCTTTGCTGATGAGTCGGCATCGTTGTACGTGAGCCTGATCGAAAAGAATCCGAAGAAATTTCTCGAGTTCTGGAAAGATGAGCAGGAGCTTCTGTTGGAACGGAATGCGCAGGGGTTTCGCGCCATCGACGTTGGCCCCGTCACCCTGGGCTATCGCGCCAGTAATACGCGAACGGGGATTGCGGCAACCGTGCCTTGATAGGTTGTGGTTCCGGTGCTGGCCGCCACGTTTCTTGCCGGCCGCAGTGTGGCTATCGCTGTTACGTTGCTGGTCACCAGGGCATTGTGATTCATCGCGTACAGGTAGAAATTGTTGTTGTTCCCCGTGACCGACCCGTTGATCGTGATATCCGCTCCTGGAGCGGCATATGTCGGGTTCGACCTGATCGCTGTCTGGGAGTTTAGGACCAGCGGGCCGAGGCTTATAGGCTGATTGATGCTTTCTATGGTCTTCGTGCCACCTGCTGCTGTTGTTGCTATGGATGCAGTGGCAGTAAGCCCTCCATTGAAAGAATAAGTCAGCGTGCCTCCGTTGAAATTCAGCCCTCCGGACATCGCGAGGGTGGAGGCGTTCGTCACTGTAACTGACGGCGAAGCGGCAGCCGTGAAGCTGATGGAATAGCCGCCTGCGGCAGCCTGCAGGTCGGTCGATACCAGCGCATCCGTGAACGCGAGGCTTCCACCGGTTTTTGTCACGCTGACGGCATTGAAATTATTCCCGCTCGACGTGACATTCTGCGCTGCGGCTCCCGCAAAAACGATTGTATCGGCCCCGCTTGTATACGCCGTCACGTTCCAATCTCCGGTCAGCGTGGTCGAGGTGGTGGCCGGTGTATACGTGCCCAAGGCCGTGACACCGTTAACACCAAGGCTGCCCATCGCGATCGTAGTTAAGGCAGACGCGACGAAAGTGCCGGCAGTCCCTTCGATTGTTCCTGATCCAGATACTGCTCCTATACCATTCATAGTTAAAGTGTTGGTTACCAGATTGAGAATACCTGTTCCGTTAATCGTCAAGCTTTTAATACTTAGGCCGGAAACATCAAGTGTGACAGTTATTCCGGTATTTATTGTGACATCATCCCCAGAGACAGGAGACCCCCCTCCTCCCCAAGTCGCAGCATTGGACCAATTCCCCGACACACTCGCTGTCCATGACGCCCCCCACGCCCCCGCCGCGACCAGGAACAGGGCCGCGCCTATGGCCACCTTCGAGAGAAGCGAGTGTCGGATCCTGCTGCTCAACGTCATTTTGCTCATATCTCGACGGCTCCTATTCTTCTCTCCGCGTGAGGGGGCGTTCGCGACCAATAGTCGCGCGGAAACACCGCAGGGGCGCCGCGATGTCGCCGCCACCTTTGAAGACGCAGGATGGGCGCCCCGAGGAGTTGGAATGGAGCACCCGACCCCGGCCCTGCGGCCGGGGTCACGCCCTTTACATTATAAAGAATATAGTCCGCTGGCGCAGCAGCTTCCGAAACTCATGGCAATCGACGCCGGAGCGATATCCCGGGCCAATACAGGGAAATTTTATAAAAAGGGGTTGACGACGCGAAGGCCGAAATACTCCTGGCTCTCGCTCAAGTCTTCCGACAGTATCCGCGAATACTGCGCAAGGTAGGCCGAAGCGACGATCATGGAGTCCCACCAAGAGAGACCGTAGCGGATTTCAGTCTCACGGGCTTTTTGCAGGTCGTAAAATCTATGGACAAGGGCCTCCCAGGCGCGCAAGGCTTCGAGATCGCTCCAGGCCGATTCGGGCTCGAGTCCCGGCTTGAGCTTGCGCGTAACGGTAAAGTAGTACTCGCTACAGACCTGAAGGCTCAGGCGCCCGCTTCTGTCCTGCCACAGTTTGGCCAGAATTTCGTGCGCTTTCGCCTGTTTATCGGGGAAGGCCGGGACAGAAAGCTGTCCATCGGTTATCACCTTGACTTAGTCCACACCTTAGTCTACTTTTATAGCATGCAATTCAACATCCACGAGGCCAAGACTCACTTTTCGCAGCTGGTCGACCGTGCGCTGGCCGGAGAGCAAGTTATCATAGCCAAGAATGGCAAGCCGATCGCCATTCTATCCCCGCTCCGCGAAACGAAGACTCCCCGCCTGAGCGGCTTATCACGCGGCAAAGGAACGATCGTCGAAGATTTCGACGCAGTCCTCGACCCTGAAATCCTTCGGGAGTTCGAATGAACGGGCTGCTTCTGGACACTCATACCTTCTTATGGTGGGTTTTCGAGCCGGAGAAGCTACCGGCAGCGGTGTTGGCTGCCATGCAAGACCCCCAGACGCGGATCGTATTCAGCGCGGTTTCTTCCTGGGAGGCCCAGATTAAAGTCGGTTTGGGCAAACTACGTTTGGAGGAGCCACTCCAATTCATCGTAGAACGAGAGCTTGTCCAGAATCACTGGGAGGCCTTGCCGGTACATTTGCATCATACGTGGAAATTGCGAGAACTCCCTCCGCTTCATAAAGATCCATTTGATCGATTGCTGGTATCCCAGGCCTTAACCGAAGATCTTACGATCGCGACCAAGGACCCTTTGGTGACGATGTATCCCGGGCTGAAAATTTTTCGGGAGTAGGCGTCTGTTGCGCATCGTCCTTGTCGCTCCCTCCGATATCTTGACGGCATAGTATTACTCAAGCAAAGTAATACCCGGAACTTAATTGCTTTAATACAATGGTACCGCCAAGCCGAGAGCCTTGGCGCAGAGATTCATCTGGCGATCGTAGCTGTACAGCGCGAGGGTCGCCGCGGCGTCGGTTTCGATCCCTGCCAAGGCCGTGGCGAGGTGCAGGGCGTCGAGCGTTCCGACGACCGTCGGGAATGGCCCCGCCGCTCGAGCCTTTATCGCGTCGCTCATGCTCCAAACTTCGAAAGAGGCGTAAACCTCCATGAGCCGCGAAGAGGCTTCTGCCATTTTTTCGTCATCGAGGGCTGAACTCATCCGGTGACGCTCGAGGACTCGTCGGGCCTCGATCAGGATGAGCTCGCTGGCAAGGGTACGGTCCGCTCGAAATGCCTGATGCAGCGCGACATCGCCCTCCAGAATACATCGAAGCAGGACCGAAGTGTCGACGTAAGTTATCACCGGCGCCCTCGATCCTCAAACAGGGGAGACAAGCTATCTATGCCGATCAAGGGGTTGTATTGCGTAAAGCCAAAACTCCGCACGGGAAAACGCACTCCTGCCTGAGTCTCAGCCGAATAGGGAAGCACCTGAGCCACTGGACGATTGTGCTCAAGGACGAGGAGAGGCTGCCCTGAGTTTACGGACTTTAATTCGGCACTCAAGTGGGCTTTAAATTGGGACACTGAAATGGTCTTCATAGGACTATAATATTGGTCAGATTTCTGCTAGTCAAGCACTGTTGGCTTCCTATCAACAAGTCATTGAAATATCAATCATTGTCATTGGAGTAACAAATAATTGGCACGATTTTTCATTGAATCGTCCGCCCTCCCCGCGCGCGTAGGCGAAGGCGGAGGGTTCGCAATGAAAAGAACCACGAATCTTTTCTTACTGGTCGCCCTGATTTGCGCGTTGGCCGACTGCAAGCACGATGCGCCGGCCAACGCGACCTTGATTCTCGGCTTCGGGAAAAGCGCGCTTTCGGCCAAAACCTTCGCGCCCGAGGGACTGGCGATATCTTCCATATCGGTCCAGGCGACGGGGCCCGGAGGATCCAGGGCGCAGGCGACCTCGTCGGATTGCGCTCCTGTCCAACTCGAGCTTGCGCCCGGGTCCTGGGTGATCACCGCCAGAGGCCTCAGCGCCGCAAACATCGAGGTGGCTTCGGGTTTCCTCGAGGTGAGCCTCGGCCCTTCGGAAAGCCTCGCCAAGGATATCGCGCTCGCTCCCGTGGTCGGGGAAGGCTCGATAGCGCTCACCTGGACGATATCGGGCAGCGTCGACGGGAGCTTGAGCATCGAAGGCTCGCTCGTCCCCTCGTCCGGGCAAAGCCTGTCCATTTCCGTGCCGTCTACCAGCTCGGGCGGCGGGCCTCTCCGCTTCGAGGACCTGGCGAGCGGCAGTTGGAAGCTCGAGCTCCGGCTCTTGCGGAACGGCTCGGCGTTGTGCGGGCTCGCCGATGCCCTCGTCGTGGCGGCCGGCATGGAAACGAAGGCTGTGGCCGCCTTCAAGCCGCAGTCCGCTTCGCTGTCCATGGCCTTCGGCGTGCCCGATTATTCGGCCATTCCTTTTCAGGTCGAGCCGAGCCTGCGGCTCGCCTCCCGCGGGACTAGCATGGTTTTTCGCGCTCCCGGCTCGGGGAAGTTCTCCTGGTACGAGGAGGGGCTCCTCCTGCCCGGATCGGGGCCCGAGCTCCGATACGAGCCGGGCGGCGCGCCCGGTCTCAGGCGGCTGGATTGCGTGATCGGCGGCTCATCGCTTCCGCGCTCTGGTACCGCCCAGGCGCGGCTAAGCGAGGCGCAGAGCTTGGGGCCGCTTGCGTGGAGCGAGCTCGTGGAAAAGGCGGCGGGGAGCGCTCCGGCGCAGGCAGCGATGCGGGCTCTGGGCGACTGCCGTGACCTCGCCTGGTCGCCCGACGGCTCCTACCTCGCGGCAGTAGGCAAATCCTCGAACTTTCTCTCCCTTTTCGAGGCTGCCGCGCCGGGGGCCGTCTTCGCGGACTGCGGCCTCGGGGAGCGGCCGAGCCCCGCCTCGTGTCGCCGTCGGCGCTGCGCTTCCTGCCTGGCGGCACGCTCCTTGCGCTCTCCGAGGCGGAGGGCGCGGTCTACGCCGCGGCGGTTTCGACCGCGCGAAGCCTTGTGCTCTCCGCCGCTTTGCTCGATCCCTGCCTCGCCGGCGCCAAGGACCTGGCGCCGACGCCGGAAGCCTCCTCTGCGTATGCGGCCGCTTCGGGCGCCGACGCGATAGCGCTGATCGCGCTGGACGCCGCCGGGCGGCCGGTCGCCGCGAAGGCGGCGGCAGCCAAGGGACAGGCCGGCCTCGACGCTTTCTCGAGACCGGGTGCGTCGCCCTCAGCCCAGACGGAAGGCTGCTCGCGGTTGGAACCCAAGGAGACGACGCGATCTACTTCTTCGACCGCGAAAGCTCTTCCGGCTCCCTCACGTTTCGTTCGCGGCTCGACAAATCGGCCTTCCCCGCGGAGACGCCCCTCTCTGACCCCTGCTCGCTCGCCTTTTCTGCCAACGCTTCGAGCCTATTCGTCCTCTCCTACTATGGAAAGTCCGTGCTGCGCCTCGATCTCGATGCTTCGACTGGCGCATTCGCAGCAATACGATGGTTAAGGGGCTGCAGCAC
>CAWHFT010000243.1:0-14949 GCA_963828175.1 uncultured Spirochaetota bacterium | reverse complement strand
TGAACACCGTCCCGAGGATCACCTGCGCCTACACCGCCGAGTCCGCCCTCGAGCTCTTCAGCGGGGGAAGTTTCGACCTCGTCGTGCTGATCGCCGGCCTCGACTTCAAGCAGCCGCTGTCCCTGGCCCGCTCTATGAAGGACGAATGGCCGGGCGTTCCCATTCTCCTCATGGTGACCAACAACACTAGTTTGGCTATTCTTGAAGGCGCCGAACGCAGTTCGGCGGGCGAGCTCCGTTCGCCGCGGGGCCTGGAGGCGATCGACCGGGTCTTCGTCTGGAACGGATACTCGAAGCTCTTCATCGGCATGCTCAAGCAGGTCGAGGACCTCCGCAACGTCGACGCCGACGCCCGGACGGGCCTGGTGCGCGTCATCCTGCTCATCGAGGACTCGGTGCGCTATTACTCGCGCTACCTGCCGCTGCTCTTCCAGGTCGTGCAGCGCCAGGCCCAGGCCCTCATCGAGGCCGAGAAGGGCGTCGAGACGCACAAGCTGCTGCGGGCCCGCGCTCGGCCCAAGATACTCCTGGCCTCGAGCTACGAGGAGGCCCTGGCCCTCTTCGAGCGGTACCAGCCGTACATCCTCACGGTCATCACCGACGTCCGCTTCCCGCGCGGAGGCAAGCCCGATCCCGAGGCCGGCTTCGATTTCATCCGCATGGCCAAGGAGCGCATCGCCGACCTGCCCGTCATGATCCAGTCGAGCGAGGAGGGAGTCCGCGAGCGGGCCTTCGCGCTCGGCGCGGCCTTCGCCGACAAGGGCTCGGAGTCCCTCGAGCACGAGCTCGCGAGCTTCCTGCAGGACAGCCTGGGCTTCGGGCCCTTCATGTTCCGCCTGCCCGACGGCGCGCCCGTGGCCGAGGCCCGCGACATCGACGAGTTCATGGGCCTGCTCGAGGAGGTGCCCGGCGAGTGCCTCGTCTACCATGCCGGACGCAACGACTTCTCCACCTGGCTCACCGCCCGCGGCGAGCTGCGGTTCGCCAAGCAGCTGAAGCCGTACCGCATCGGCGACTTCGGCACGACGGGCGCGATGCGCGACTTCATCCTCGGCGTCATCCGCGAGGCGAGGGTCGAGCGCGCGCGCGGCGCCATCCCGTACTATGACAGCGCCTCCTGCCGCGACGAGAACTGCCTCTCGAGGCTCGGCGATGGCTCCGTCGGCGGCAAGGGCCGCGGGCTCATCTTCATCAAGAGCCTGCTCGACAACGTGGATTTTCCCGAGCCACGTCCGGGGACTGGACGTCAAGATTCCCGCGCACGGCCTTCATCGGCATCGACGAGTTCGAGCTCTTCCTCGAGTCCAACGGCCTTTGGTCCTACGCATACTACGAGTCCGGCATCCCTGCCGAGGGCGACGCCGAAGGCGGGGCGAAGGCCGCGGAGCTGCGCGCGCGCTTCCTGGGACCAAGCTCTCCGATCAGCTCGAGGAGCGGCTGGGCCGTTTCGCGGCCGACACCGACCGCCCGCTCGCCGTCCGATCCTCGGGCCTCTTCGAGGACATGCTCCAGGTCCCCTTTTCGGGCATCTACGAAACCTACATGATCCCAAACTCGAGTCCCGACCTCTCGGTCCGCGCCCGCCAGCTCTGCCAGGCGGTCAAGCTGATCTACGCGAGCCTGTTCTCGAAGAAGACGCGAGCCTATTTCGAGATGGCCGGCTACGCCCTCGAGGAGGAGCGGATGGGCGTGGTCGTGCAGGAGCTCGTCGGCAGCCGGCGCGGCCGCTGGTACTACCCCCACGTCTCGGGCACCGCCCAATCCTACAACTATTACCCCGTCTCCTACCTCAAGCCCGAGGACGGCCTGTGCGTCTCGGCCCTCGGCCTGGGCTCCTACGTGGTCGGCGGCGGGCCCGCCTACCGCTTCTGCCCCAAGTACCCCAAGCTCGACGTGCTGCCCCCCGAGCGGCTGCGCGAGGGATCGCAGCGGGTTTTCCGCGCCCTCGACCTGCAGAACGACGAGCCGGACATCCTCTCAGGCGAGGAGGCGGCCCTGCGGGATCTCGATCTCGAGGAGGCCGAGGCCGACCCCCGCTTCGGCCTGATCGCCTCGACCTGGGACGCCGCGAACGACCGGCTCTCGGCAGGCGTCGGGACTCGCGGCCCGCGCATCGTCGACCTGGCCAACATCCTCAAGCACGAGGCCGTGCCTTTCGCCCAGGCCGTCGACATGGTGCTCGACATCGGCGCCCGCTCGATGGGCACGCCGGTCGAGATCGAGTACGCCCTCAACCTCGACGAGAGCGGCGGGGCGCCGGCGCTCTACCTCCTGCAGCTCAAGCCGCTCATACGCAGCGAGGGCAAGGCCACCGTGGATTTCGACGACCTGGATCGCGGGAATTGCTTCATCTACTCCGAGGTCAGCATGGGCAACGGCCGCGACGCGAGCATACGCGACATCCTGTGGGTGGACCCGCGGCGCTTCGAGCGCTCCGAGACGGTCGCCATAGCCGCCGAGATCGAGGAGCTCGACAAGGAGATGCGGCAATTGGGGCGGCGCTACGTCCTCGTCGGGCCGGGAAGGTGGGGCACGCGCGACCGCTGGCTCGGCGTGCCGGTCGCCTTCACGCAGATCTCGATGGCGCGGGTCATCGTCGAAGCCGATCTAAGCGAGTTCAAGGTCGAGTCCTCCCTCGGGTCGCACTTCTTTCACAACGTGACGAGCATGAACATCGGCTACTTCACGGTGCCCTGGGACGGGGGCGGCAGCGTGGACTGGGCCTGGCTCTACGCGATCGAGCCGGCCCGCGAGACGGCCCACTGCCGGAGGACGAGCCTGCCCGAGCCGCTCGAAATCCTGATGGACGGCCGCAAGAGCCGCGCTGCCATACTTAAAAGCAGCGCCGCCATACTAAAAAATTCTCCATAGAGAATCAATCGCGCCTTCCATCACGCGCGCAAGGAATTATTAATCAACCTTTGAGTTGCTAGTAGTCCTAGGCAGGACTAGGATTAGAGTCAGCTCGAGTATTTTCCCATGATTAGGAGGCGACTCGTGAGCTACGCGATCGACTTCATGTCCGAGATCAAGGCGAAGAACCCCGGAGAGCCCGAATTCCACCAGGCAGTCCAGGAAGTGGCCCTATCCCTCGTGCCGGTATTCGACAAGAGTCCGCACTATCGCAAGGCCAAGATCCTCGAGCGCATATGCGTGCCCGAGCGGACGATCGGCTTCCGCGTGCCGTGGATCGACGACTCGGGCGAGATTCAGATCAATCGCGGCTATCGCGTCGAGATGAACAGCGCCATCGGCCCGTACAAAGGCGGCCTGCGCTTCCATCCGTCGGTCTACCTCGGCCTGCTCAAGTTCCTCGCCTTCGAGCAGGTCTTCAAGAACTCTCTGACCACCCTGCCCATGGGCGGCGGAAAGGGCGGCTCCGACTTCAATCCCCACGGCAAGAGCGACATGGAAGTGATGAAATTCTGCCAGAGCTTCATGACCGAGCTCTGCCGCCACATCGGCCAGTTCACCGACGTGCCCGCCGGCGACATCGGCGTCGGCGGCCGCGAGATCGGCTACCTTTTCGGCCAGTACAAGCGCGTGCGCAACGAGTTCGTCGGCGTCCTCACCGGCAAGGGCGTCAAGTGGGGCGGCTCCCTCATCAGGCCCGAGGCCACTGGCTACGGCTGCGTCTACTTTGCCCAGGAGATGCTCGCCGCCCGAGGCGAGAGCTTCAAAGGCAAGGCCTGCCTCGTGTCGGGATCGGGCAACGTGGCGCAATACACCGTCGAAAAGCTCATCCAGCTCGGCGCCAAGCCGCTCACGCTTTCCGACTCCGACGGCCACGTCTACGACGAGGCCGGCATCGATTCTGGCAAGCTCGCCTTCGTCCTCGACCTCAAGAACAAGCGCCGCGGACGCATCTCGGAGTACGCCGCACAGTACAAAAGCGCCGTCTACACGCCCTACGACCCGTCCAAAGGCTACAACCCAATCTGGGACCACCCGGCCGCCTGCGCGTTCCCCAGCGCCACGCAGAACGAGATCAATCTCAAGGATGCGCAGAATCTCCTCAAGAACGGCGTCTACCTCGTCGCCGAAGGCGCGAACATGCCCACCGTCCCCGAGGGCGCCGAGCTCTTCGTCGACAAGAAGATCCTGTACGCCCCGGGCAAGGCCGCCAACGCCGGCGGGGTCGCCACTTCCGGCCTCGAGATGTCGCAGAACAGCCTGCGGATGAACTGGAGCCGCGACGAGGTCGACGGCCACCTGCGCACGATCATGAAGAACATCCACCGCGAGTGCGTCGAGGCGGCCCAAGCGTATGGCATGACGGGCAACTACGTCGCTGGAGCGAACATAGCCGGCTTCCTCAAGGTCGCGGACGCGATGCTAGATCAGGGAGTGGTATAAAGGGGGAGCACTCTAGTCTCTTACAACAAGATTTCGCGACAAACATTCCGTCAGCGGCGAAGAGCTCTTTTAATAACGGCCCATGGCGGGTCCTGCGCGCCGCGGTCGTCTAGATACGCGAAATCCTGCGGCCCCCCTCAACCTTGTCAACGGTGCCGCGGCTCCCCCTGGCTGCGCAGTCCTCAGCATCGCTTCGCGATGCCTCCGGTCTGCTCCGCCACCCCCACTCGGCATTGACTAGCTGTGACTCGCGGCTAGACTTGGAGGCCGGATGTACTTCGACGAGCTGGTGGGTTCCTACGAGGCCTCGCGGCTGGAGCGGAACGTCTTCCATGATCTCATGCAGTGGCGTGTCCGGGAGGTTCTCCTCGTCGCTAGCCTCTACGATTCCTTCGTCGTCGAGGCCGACGGCATACTCAACGAGCAGATTTACGGCGAGTACAACAAGCTCAACCTCAACAATGTCCCGCGCGTGACCTCGGCCTACACCGACGAGGCCGCGCTCCGGCTCTACCGCACCGGGGCCTTCGACGTAGTCATCATAATGGCGGGCCTCGACTTCGACGGCCCCCTCGCGCTCGCCCGCGCGATGAAAGAGGTCTGGCCTTCGGTCGCGATCCTCCTTCTGGCCACCAACAACGCCAGCCTCGAGCGACTCGACCTCTCCCGCGCCGAACTCTCCGCCGTGGACAAGGTCTTCGTCTGGAACGGCTATTCGAAGCTCTTCGTCGGCATGCTCAAGTACGTCGAGGACGCGCGCAACGCTCCCGCGGACACCAAGACCGGCCTCATCCGCGTCATCCTGCTCATCGAGGATTCCGTCCGCTACTACTCCCGTTACCTGCCCCTGCTCTACGAGGTCGTCATGCGGCAGACCCAAGGGCTCGTAGAGGGCGAGAAGGGCGGCGAGAGCGGAAAGCTGCTCCGCTCGCGGGCGAGGCCAAAAGTGCTCTTGGCCTCGTGTTGGGAGGAGGCCATATCCCTTTTTGAGCGCTACGAGCCTTATATCCTCACGGTAATCACGGACTTGAGCTTCCGGCGCGGCAGCGTGCCCGATTCGGCCGCCGGTCTCGACTTCCTGCGGATGGCTTTGGACAGGAAAAAGGATCTTCCGGTCATGATCCAGTCGAGCGAGCCGGGGAGCCGAGAGAAGTCCGCCCAGCTCGGGGCCGCCTTCGCCGACAAGGCCTCCGAGTCGCTCGAGCAGGAGCTCGTCGACTTCCTGCGCGACAGTCTCGGCTTCGGGCCCTTCCGCTTCCGCTCGCCCGGAGGAGCCTCGCTGGGCCAGGCGGCCACGATGGACGAGTTTATCGCCGCCTTGGCCGAGCTCCCCGTCGACTCGCTCCTTTACCACGCCGAGCGCAATCACTTCTCGGCCTGGCTCCTCGCGCGAGGCGAGATCGAGTTCGCGAAAGTCCTGCGCGACTACCGGATCGCCGATTTCGCGTCTCCCGCCGAGATCCGGAGCTTCATCATCGGCCTTCTCGTCGACGCCCGAAAGAAGAGCCTGCGCGGCAGCGTTCCCTATTTCGACGAGGCCGCCTTCCGGGACGAGGGCAGCCTGACCCGGCTCGGCGACGGCTCGGTGGGCGGCAAGGGGCGCGGCATCCTCTTCATCCGCGGGCTCCTCGACAACTTGGACTTCGGGCGCTACCTCGAGGGGCTCGCGGTCAAGGCGCCTCGCACTTCCTTCGTCGGCATCGACGAGTTCGAGCGCTTCCTCGAGTCGAACGGCCTCTGGTCCCACGCGTTCTACGAATCCTCGCCGCCCGGCGACGATGCGGCGCCGCCCGGCAATGTGACGGCCGCTGCCGATGCGGAGCTCCGTGCTCGGTTCCTCGCCTCTTCCCTCGACGAAGGCTTCCACAAGAGGCTCGAGCGCTACATCGCCGTCTCTCGCGGCCCGCTCGCCGTCCGCTCCTCGGGCCTCTTCGAGGACATGCTTCAGATCCCGTTCTCGGGCGTATACGACACTTACCTGATTCCCAACTGCCACCCCGACCCGGCCGAGCGCTTGAGCCAGCTCGAGGCGGCGATCAAGCTGATCTACGCGAGCCTGTTCTCCGCGCGGTCCCGGGTCTATTTCGAAATGGCCAAGTACAAGCTCGAGGAGGAGCGCATGGCCGTCGTCATTCAGGAGCTCGTCGGGGCGCGTCGCGGCAGATGGTACTACCCCCACGTCTCGGGGACGGCTCAATCCTTCAACTACTATCCGCTCTCGTACGCCAAGCCCGAGGACGGGCTCTGCGTCGCGGCCCTGGGCCTGGGCTCCTACGTCGTGGCGGGCCTGCCGTCGTACCGCTTCTGCCCGCGTTATCCGAAACTCGAGTCCATGACGCCGGCCAGGCTCCGCGTCGATTCGCAGCGGCGCTTCCGCGCGCTCGACATGGAGGCGGCCGTCCCCGACCTGAAGGGGGGCGAGGACGCCGATCTCGTCGACCTCGAACTCTCCGTCGCCGAGGAAGACCCGCATTTCTCGCTGCTCGCCTCGACGTGGGACGCCGAGAACGACCGGCTCGTGCCAGGCGTCGCCGGCCAAGGCATGCGCCTGATCGATCTCTCGAGCATACTCCGCTTCGAGGCCCTGCCCTTTGCCAAGGCCATCGACATGATCCTCGACATCGGCGCCCGCTCGATGGGCACGCCGGTCGAGATCGAGTACGCCCTCAACCTCGACGAGAGCGGCGGGGCGCCGGCGCTCTACCTCCTGCAGCTCAAGCCGCTCATACGCAGCGAGGGCAAGGCCACCGTGGATTTCGACGACCTGGATCGCGGGAATTGCTTCATCTACTCCGAGGTCAGCATGGGCAACGGCCGCGACGCGAGCATACGCGACATCCTGTGGGTGGACCCGCGGCGCTTCGAGCGCTCCGAGACGGTCGCCATAGCCGCCGAGATCGAGGAGCTCGACAAGGAGATGCGGCAATTGGGGCGGCGCTACGTCCTCGTCGGGCCGGGAAGGTGGGGCACGCGCGACCGCTGGCTCGGCGTGCCGGTCGCCTTCACGCAGATCTCGATGGCGCGGGTCATCGTCGAAGCCGATCTAAGCGAGTTCAAGGTCGAGTCCTCCCTCGGGTCGCACTTCTTTCACAACGTGACGAGCATGAACATCGGCTACTTCACGGTGCCCTGGGACGGGGGCGGCAGCGTGGACTGGGCCTGGCTCTACGCGATCGAGCCGGCCCGCGAGACGGCCCACTGCCGGAGGACGAGCCTGCCCGAGCCGCTCGAGATCCTGATGGACGGTCGCAAGAGCCGCGCTGCAATACTTAAAAGCAGCGCCGCCATACTGAAAAGCGGCGCCGCCAGTCTAAAAAGCGACTCTGTAATCCGCAGCCTGGACTAGGGCTTCTTGGCCGACAAGTCTCCGACCATCTTCAGGATCTTGCCGTCGAAGGTGAACTGCAGCGCGCCGGCCCAGATGTAGACGTGGGAATCGGCGGCGTCGTCGACGATCTTGCCGGTCTTGGCGCCCGTCGTCCCGATCGCCTTGCCGTCGGCGAGCGACGCGTCCCAGACCTTCTTCCACTCGACGTTGGCTACCTTGCCCGTCACCGAAAACTCCGTGGAGATGGTGTTGTCGGTGAAGCCTATCACGCGGGACTTGACGACGGTTGGCAGGACGAGCTTGCCCGAGGAGTCGGTCGAGAACTGAAAAGCCGTGCCCCTGTGGACGAAGCGGACCTGGACGGACTTGCCGGCCTGAGTCACGGAGAGGCCGTCTCCCGTGCGGATCCCGTCGTCGGCGATCGCGTAGAGAAGGAAGTTGCGCAACCCACCCGGCAGGAGCTTGCCGCCGAAGATGTCCCAGCGGTAGACGTTGAACATCGCCGTCGACTCTTGCTTGCTCGCGCTCGAGGTGGCATCCACCTGGTCCTTGACTATGCTGACCGGCTTGCCTTTGAAAGTGAGGTAGTTGTTCGCGTCCTTGGCCGCAGCGTTCACCTGCATGTCGATGGACAGGTCGGCGGCCCACAGACCGATGGCGCTGAGCGTCAGGAAGGCGGCGATCGCCAGGAATGGCTTCGTTCTCATCGGGATCCTCCACTGGAGAGTTATGATGTGAAATCATAATCAATTTCCGTCTAGCGAGAAAGCAACGACGGCTCAAAACATGCCCCGCCAATCGACTCGCTGGCGGCTGAATTGACGCCGCGGGGCTTTTTCGGCACAATAGCGCGAATCAGGAGCACCGAATGGACGCACGTTCCCTCGTGAAGAGCCTTCATCCCCTCGAAGTGAAGGTCCTTCTCCGCTACGACTCGAGCGAGCGCCTCGACTCGAAGCGTCTCGAAGACGAGCTCGGCTACAAAGAGGGACACTCGAACCAGGCCTTCTCGTGGCTCTCGGCCAAAGGACTCGCGGCCGAGGACGGGCGCGAGGCTCGGACTGTCTACGAGCTCACGCCGCTGGGGCGGGAGTTCGCCAAGACCGGCACGCCCGAGGAGCGGATGCTGCGGTTCCTCTCCGAGAAGGGACCGGCTAAGATCCCCGAGATTGCGGCCTCGCTCGGTCTCGAGCAAAAGGACGTGGGCTCCGCATTCGGCATCCTTTCCAAGGAAGGCGCGCTGACGATGGACCAGGAAAAGCGCGCCACGCTCGTCGACGGCGCGGCCACCGAGGCGGCAGCTCGCGCCGTCGTCGCCGCGAAACCGCGTGTCACCGTCGTCCACGATCTCATCGCCAGGGCGGCCTCCGTTCCCGACGGCGTCCTCGAGGAATCGGCCCTCGACCCGACCGAGAAGGCCGCGATAGGCGGCATCGCCCGCAAACGGGGCGCCGGCGACGCGGCCTTCCGCTCTGCAGAGCGCGAGCGTGTCTGGTACCGCCTCTCTCCCAGCGCGGCGGAAGTCGCCGATGAGCTCAAGAGCCAGGGCGTCACCGGCGACGAGCTGGGCGCGGTCACTCCGGAAATTCTCGAAAAAGGCGTCTGGAAGGAGGCTTCCTTCAGGCCCTACAACATAAACGCTCCGGCCGCCAGGCTCATGCCGGGAAGGCGCAACGCCTATGTTGAGTTTCTCGAGGGCGTCAAGGACAAGCTCGTGTCCCTAGGGTTCGAGGAGTTCGACGGAGGCCTCGTCGAGACGGAGTTCTGGAATTCCGACGCCCTCTTCATGCCGCAGTTCCACTCGGCCCGCGATATCCACGATGTCTACCACATCGCCGAGCCCACCAAGGCCAAGTCGATCGAGGAACCCTACCTCTCCCAGGTGGCCGCCACCCACGAGAACGGCGGATCGAGCGGCAGCCGCGGCTGGGGCTATTCCTTCGACCGCGAGTTCACGAAGCGCCTGATCCTCCGCAGCCAGGGGACGGTCCTCTCGGCGAGGCAGCTGCCCAAGGCCAAGGTGCCGGGCAAGTACTTCGGCATCGCGCGCTGCTTCCGCTACGATAAGGTCGACGCGACCCACCTCTCCGACTTCTACCAAACCGAGGGTATCGTCCTCGGCGAGGACGTGAACCTCCGGACCCTGCTGGGCTTCCTCGAGATGTTCGCCGTCGAGGTGGCCGGCGCCAAGGAAGTGAAGTACGTCCCCGGCTACTTCCCCTTCACCGAGCCTTCGGTCGAAGTGCACATCAAGCACCCGGTCCTCGGCTGGTTCGAGCTCGGGGGCTCCGGCATCTTCAGGCCGGAGGTCACGGAGCCTCTGGGCATAAAGGTGCCCGTCCTCGCCTGGGGCATCGGCATCGACCGCATGGCGCTGATGGCTCTCGGCCTCAACGACCTCCGGGACCTCTTCAGTCCCGACCTCGAGAGCGTCCGGCTCCGACGTTCCCGCGATATGAGCGCGGGAGCGAAAACCATCTAGGAGAAGCGACATGCCCAAGATAGAAGTCAACGAGAGCCTGTTCTTCTCCCTTTTCGGGCGCCGCTGCGAGGCTGCGGAGCTCGAGGGATTGCTCCCCGCCGCAAAGGCCGAGCTCGACGAGTGGCCAGCCGAGCAGCCCGGCCATGACGATGAGCGCACGATCAAGATCGAGCTCAATGACACCAACCGGCCCGACCTCTGGTCTACGTCAGGCCTCGCGCGGGCGCTCAGGATCCGCGAGATGGGCAAGCGTCCCGACTACCCCTTCTTCTCGCGCGAGGGGAAACCGGTCGCAGCCAAGCGCACGGTCGTCGTCGAGGCGAGCGTCAAGGATGTCCGGCCTTTCCTCGCCGGCTTCTTCGTTTCGGGCCGGTCGATCACCGACGCCATTCTCAAGGACATCATCCAGACTCAAGAGAAGCTCTGCTGGAATTTCGGGCGCAAGCGCCGCTCGGTCTCCATGGGCATCTACAGGAGCGCGACCGTCGAGTGGCCGATCCGCTACAAAGCGGTGGCGCCCGATTCCGTGCGGTTCGTGCCCCTGCAGGGCGACCGGCCGATGACGCTTACCGAGATCCTCCGCGAGCATCCCAAGGGCAGGGAGTACGGTTTCATCAACGAGCCGTACAAGCTCCATCCGCTGCTCACCGACTCGAAGGGCGCCGTGCTCTCCTACCCGCCCATCATCAACTCGAACGACCTCGGCGCGGTGAAGGTCGGGGACACCGAGCTCTTCGTCGAGCTCACCGGCACCGATCTCGCCTCGGTCACGCTTTCCGCCTCTATCGTGTCCTGCGATTTCGCGGACCTCGGCTTCGCGGTCGAGCCCGTCAAGGTGGAATATCCCTACGAGACCGCCTTCGGCTCCTCCGTCACCTTCCCCTACTATTTCCAAGTTCCCGTGAGCGTCGAAGCTGCCAAAGTCTCGAAGCTCCTCGGAATGCCTTTCAGCGTCCAGGCAACGCGGGACGCCGCGGAGCGCATGGGCGCGGCCACCGAGAGCCACGGCCAATACGTCACGGTCTTCCCGCCCGAGTACCGCAACGACTTCCTTCACGCCGTCGATATCGTCGAGGACGTCATGATGGGCAAGGGAATGGACTTCTTCGCGCCGGAGCGCCCGCGCGATTTCACGATCGGCCGCCTCTCGCCCATCGAGCTGTTCTCGCGCAAGGCCAAGGCCGTCCTCGTGGGCCTGGGTCAGCAGGAGATGATATATCCCTACCTCGGCAGCAAGAGGGACCTAGTCGATCGGATGCGCGGGGGGGAGACGGATGCCCCGGCTTCGGACGCCTCGCCGGAAGCCGAGACGGTCCGAATCTCGAACCCCATGTCCGAGAGCTTCGAGTACCTCCGCAGCTCGATCCTGCCCAACCTGCTGGGCTCGGAGTCGGTGTCCAGCCGCGCCCCCTATCCGCACCGCTTCTTCGAGGCAGGGAAGGTAGTCTACCGAAATCCCCTCGAGAACTACGGGGTCTCCACGCGCCAGAGGATCGCCTTCCTTCTTTCCCACGCCGAGGCCGATTACAACGAAGCCGCAAGCCAGGTCGCGACGGCGCTTTACTTCCTCGGGAAGGAATACTCGATCGCTGAGGCCGAGGACCCGCGCTTCATCACGGGCCGCCAGGCCAGGATCATCTACAAGGGCGATCCCGTCGGGATATTCGGCGAGATCCACCCCCGGATCCTCGAGGCCTGGAGCATCGCCATGCCCTGCGCTGCGGCGGAGATCGACCTCGAATCCCTGATGGGATGAGGCTCGAGCATCCGGCCAGGGTTTCGGCGAGGTAGCGCGGCAGGGCGAACGCGGCAGCGTGCATCTCGGCGTCGTAATAGCGGGTCGCCAATCCGCGGCCGGTCCAGCGTGCGGCTTCGAAGTCCTTGACCGGATCGTATTTCTTCGAGGCGAAGCCTAAGAGGCGCATCCCTCCTTCCAAGGCGGGTGAGTCGACCCGATACAGCTTGTACGACGGGAACAGGCGCTTGAGCTTGCCCGCTGCCGCTACGAGCTCGCGCCGTCCGGTAGCGTAATAGGCGCTCCCTGCGGGGGAAACGAGTATACCGTCGCCCGAAAGCAGCCTGAAGCAGTCGCAGTAGAAGCTCTGGCCGAAGGCGGCCTCTCCGGGGCCGGGAGACGATTGGATGATGGCGAGGTCGAAGCGGTCCTTGGATTCCCGGACGAAGGTCTCCGCTTCCTCCGATACGACCCGTGTCCTCGAGTCGGTGATCGCCGCGGCCAGCTCGGGAAAAAACGCCGCTGCGCCTCGAGAATGACGGGATCGTCCTCGACTATCACGAGCCGCTCGATCTGCGGGTATCGGAGGAGCTCGGCGGCCGTCCCGCAGTCGCGGGCGCCGATGACGAGGGCGGCCCTGACCATGGGGTGGACATTGAGTGGTGCGTGAGCGAGCATTTCGCGTTGGGCGAAACCGTCGCCCTCCGTGATGGCCAGGCAGCCGTCGACCGCCAAAGCGCGCCCGAAGTCCTCGGTCTCAATCACATCGACCCTGCCCGCCTTGCCTTCGCTGGAGAATAGCGGTCTCGTTACGCGGACGCTCCATTTCGTGCCGGGGCTCTCTATCCTTTCGTACCATAGATCCATTGGCACAGGGTAGGGCCGACTCGGCCACCTGTCAAGTTGAGGCCGCGGCTTCTGTCAAGCTCGAGCGTTCGAGAGCCGATATTCACGGCATATATGAGTCCCGCCGATACCGTGCTCGTAGTCTCGAGGCTCGCCATCGCGGCGGTCGCCGCTTTCCTCGCGATCCTCCTCTGGTCGAGGACGAGGGACCTTGCTTGGATGCTCATCGTCATCGGCGTCATCTCGAGCTACGCCGATATCCTCTTCGACCTCCTGACTCGCCTTGGACTCGTCGACGAGGCCCGATTCTCCGTCCTCGGGCTCCCGATAGGCAGGATCCTCCTTTCGAACCTCAACTATCTCTTTCTCTGCTCCGCGCTTCTCGTGATGATCTCTCGTAAACGAATCCGCTAATGGCGGATTCGTTCACGTATGCGAATCTGCCCGGCTCTTGGCTTCCCAAGGCTATTTCCTTCAAGCGCCGGTAGAAGCAGTGCGCGTTGTCCCGACGGAGGCCAGGATGACCGTCATCGCGCATGAGCCGTCGGGATTCGAGGGGAACCTGGTCAACGTCGAGGTAGACATCCGCCGAGGCATTCCGGGGGTCGATCTCGTCGGTCTTGCTGCCGGCGCCGTAAAGGAGGCGCGCGAACGGGTGCGAGCCGCGATACGAAATTCCGGCTTCGAGTTCCCGCTCGACAGAGTTCTCATCAATCTTGCCCCCGCCGATCTGCCCAAGGAAGGCGCTGCCTACGATCTGCCGATGGCCCTCGCCCTCCTAGGAGCTTCCGGAGCGTTGCCGGAGCCAGGGAGGCAGGTCCTCGCGATGGGAGAGCTTCGCCTCGACGGCACGGTTCGCCCGGTTCGCGGTATCCTCCCCGCCGTGGCCGCGGCCGTGAATTCAGGCATCGGCTTTTTCGTCGTACCCGAGGACAACGCGGCCGAGGCGAGGGCGCTTAGGCGCGGGCTCGTCTATCCGATCGGCCGATTGGCAGATGCCGTTGCGATCCTCGGTCTGGTCCGGGATGGACATGAGGGGAAGCCATCGGCTCTGCGGGCCGACAGTGCGCCATGGAGATACGCCCAAGACTCAGGCGGCGGCGACCTCTCCGAGCTCAAGGGGCAGGAAGGATTGAGGAGGGCCCTCGAGATAGCAGCCGCGGGAGGGCACAACCTGCTTCTCCTCGGTCCTCCCGGTTCCGGGAAGACGATGGCTGCTAGACGTTTTATCGGGCTTCTCCCTGATCTGCGGGAAGAGGAGGCCGTACAGGTCGCATCACTCTATTCCCTTTCAGGGCTCCTCTGCGAAGGGGCTGCCTTGCCTCAGCGGCCGCCGTTCCGGGCCCCCCACCACTCCGCCTCGCTGGAGGGGATGATCGGCGGTGGCGGCCGCCGATTAAGGCCGGGGGAAATAAGCCTCGCTCATAAAGGCGTACTTTTCCTCGACGAGGCGGCCGAGTTCAGGGTAGACGTCCTCCAATCTCTTCGCGAGCCCATCGAGGAGGGGCGGGTATCCCTCGTTCGAGCCGGCTCTGTGGCCCGTTTCCCTTCCGAGTTCCAACTCCTCATGGCGGCGAACCCCTGTCCATGCGGCAACCTCGGGCGGAGGGGCAGGGAATGCCTTTGCTCCATTCAGGAGCTTCAACGCTATAAGCGGAAAATCGGCGGACCTTTGCTCGACCGCGTCGACATTCGAGTCGCCGTCGAGCCCACCACGCCTGAACGCCTTCTTGGGCCTTCCGGAGAGCCTGGTTCATCGGTGCGCGCTAGGATCGAGGCGGCGATCGGCATACAGCGTGAAAGGTATCTCGGAGAAAATGGGGGGAGAGGAGCGGCGCCAAGGGCCCTTGTGAATGCGAGGCTTTTTCCGGGCCAGGTCGATCGGTATTGCCGACTCGAAACTCTGCAGTATCGGCCTTCCAACGAGCAGTTCAAAGGCTGGATCTTTCGTCCAGGGCATGCCATTCAATATTGAAAATCGCGCGTACTATCTCGGATCTCGATGGGCATAGCGAGATAGGCGAGGCGCAGCTTCTTGAGGCGGTGCAGCTGCGGCGCTTCGGTGATGGGGACGAGGTCTGGCCGGATTAAAACCGCAGAGCTGGCCTAGTCTTGACATAAATTGCCGCATCAAGTAACACGTACTCCGCTCGAGTTCACTCATGGCCGATGCCAAAGGGAAAATTCGGGAAATGCTCGAGC
>CAWHFT010000242.1:0-8164 GCA_963828175.1 uncultured Spirochaetota bacterium | reverse complement strand
AGGTGGCCGCGGTCAAGCGGTACCTCAACTGGATCATCGAGAATCCCGTCACCGTCGAGGCGGACCGGACGCTTCGGGACGTCCGGTCGCTCATGGAGTCGCAGCGCGTGACGGGGCTGCCGGTCGTCGACGGAGGCGGGAAGCTCATGGGCATCATCACCGCCCGCGACCTGCGCTTCAGGCGCGACGACTTGGCCCTCGTCCGCGACGCGATGACCTCGCGGGTGGTCGTCGAGAGTCCGGACGCCACGCCGGCGAGCGCGCGCGCGAAATTCGACGAGCACCGCATCGAGAAGCTGCCCGTCGTCGACGGAGAGGGTAGGCTCGCCGGGCTGATCACCGTGAAGGACATGGAGAAGCACGAACGCTTCCCCCGAGCGGCCACCGACAAAGCCGGCCGCTTGATCGTGGGCGCGGCCGTCTCTCCGCAGGACTACGAGGCCCGGATGCCGCTCCTCAAGGCGGCTCGAGCCGATTTCGTCGTCCTCGACACCGCCCACGGCGATTCGCGCAACGTGGTCGACGCGGTGAGGGGCATCAAGCGCGCCTTTCCGGGCGTGCCGGTCATTGGCGGCAACGTCGCCACGGCCGAGGGCACGAAGCGGCTGATCGAGGCCGGGGCGGACGCGGTCAAGGTGGGCGTGGGCCCGGGCTCGATCTGCACGACGCGCATCGTCGCCGGCGTCGGCGTGCCCCAGTTCTCCGCGGTGCTGCGCTGCGCCGACGAGGCGGCCAAATCCGGGGTGCCCGTGATCGCCGACGGGGGAATCAAGTACTCGGGCGATATAGTGAAGGCGATAGCGGCGGGGGCGGCGGCCGTAATGATCGGCAATCTCCTCGCCGGATTGAAGGAGGCCCCGGGTCGCGAGGTCCTCTACGAGGGCCGGATCTACAAGGAATATCGCGGCATGGGCTCTATGGGCGCGCTCAAGGAAGGCTCGGGCGACCGCTACGGGATCGGCAAGGACGAGATTCCCGTGCCCGAGGGTATCGAGGGCCGCGTGCCCTACAAGGGCGAGCTCAAGAGCTACCTTCATCAGCTCATCGCCGGCCTGCGCAAAGGGATGGGCTATTGCGGCTGCAAGGATCTCGAGGCGCTCAGGCGCTACCGGAGGTTCGTACGCATCACGCAGGCGGGGCTGCGCGAGAGCCACGCCCACGATGTCGCGATCACGCAGGAAGCCCCCAATTATAGCCGCCCTTGAAAAGGGTTTGTCTGCGACGGGTCGAATAGTATGCAAACGGCCATTTGGAAGAGGGAGCGCGAGGGGGAAACCTTTCATAAAGGTGTACCCCCTCGCTCGATTCGTGAGGGGGCAACATGAACATAGTGGTCATCGGCGCGCAGTGGGGCGATGAGGGCAAGGGGAAGATGGTCGATTACCTCGCGGCCGACGCGAGGCTCATCGTGCGCTTTTCCGGCGGCGCCAACGCGGGCCATACGATCGTGCTCGGCGGCGAGCAGTACGCTCTCCACCTTGTTCCCTCCGGCATCCTCTATCCCGACAAGACGGTCATCCTCGGGACCGGCATGGTCATCGACCCCGAAGCCCTCTTCTCGGAGCTGACGGGCCTCGAGGCCAAGGGCGTCGACTGGAAGGGCCGCGTTCTCGTCTCTGACCGAGCGCATATAGTCCTGCCGAGCTATCGGCAGCGGGACAAGGAGATGGACTCCGCGCGGCGCAGACCCATCGGCACCACGGGGCGCGGCATCGGCGTGACCTACGCGATGAAGGCCTCGCGTGACGGCGTCCGGCTCGCGGACCTCGCCGACCCCTCCCGCCTCGAGAACCTCGAAGAGCAGGACCGGGAGTGGCTCGCACAGTGGGCGGACGCTCTCGCGCCGATGTCGGTCGACCTCGTGCCCTACCTGCGCGCGCGCCGCAATTCCTATGTCCTATTCGAGGGCGCGCAAGGAGCGCTCCTGGACCTGGACACCGGCACCTACCCCTTCGTCTCCAGCGGCATGTCCTGCGCGGCGGGAGCGGCCGCGCAGGGAGGCGTAGGTCCCCGCGCCCTCGACCGGATCCTCGGCGTCTTCAAGGCCTACACGACGAGGGTCGGCAACGGCCCCTTTCCCACCGAGTTCGATCCTTCGTCCCAAAGCGCCCTGGACGCCTACATCCGCGAGACAGGCAGGGAATACGGCGTCACGACCGGCAGGCCGCGGCGCTGCGGCTACCTCGACCTCGTGGCCCTGCGCTATACGGCGACGGCCAATTCCATCGACCGCCTCGTGCTCACCCATATCGACGTCTACGACGAGCTTCCGGAGTTCGAGGCCTGCGTCGCCTATCGCATCCGCGGCCGCATCGTGGAGGATTTCCCGACCTCGGTAGCGGACCTCACTGAAGCCGAGCCCGTGCTGCGAAAGTTCCGCGGCTGGAAGAAACTGATCGGCGCCGTCAGGGCCTACGAGGAGCTGCCGCGCGAGGCTCGCGACTACATCGCTTTCATAGAAGAGTACACCGAGACTACCGTCTCGATGGTCTCGGTCGGATCCGACCGCAATGCCACGATCGTCAGGGAGAGTCCGTGGATACGATCCTGATCCTGGATTACGGAAGCCAATATACCCAGCTCATAGGCAGGCGCGTCCGAGAGCTGGGCGTCTACGCCGAGATCCTTCCTGGCGATGCCGCGCTCCGGCCGAGCTCGCTGTCGAGCGCGAAGGGCATCGTCCTGTCGGGCTCGCCGCGGAGCGCCTACGAGCCTGATGCGCCCGGGCCCCACGCCTCGGTTTATGATTCGGGGCTCCCCATCCTCGGCATCTGCTACGGCATCCAGCGGATGACCCTGGACTTCGGAGGCAAGGTCGCGCGGCTTGGCGAACGCGAGTACGGACGCAAGTCCGTGCGCATCACCACGGCGCCTTCCAGTGGCGCGAACGATGAGCTGCTCGCCGGCCTTCCGCCCGAAATCTCCACATGGATGAGCCACGGCGACTCGATCGAAGCGCCGGCTCCGGGCTTCGAGGTGCTCGCCTATTCGGACGGCGGCATCCCCGCGGCGCTCCGCGACAGGTCCCGCCGCGCCTGGGGGCTGCAGTTCCATCCCGAGGTGAGCCACTGCGAGGGAGGCATGCGCATTCTGGAGAATTTCGTGGTCGGCATCTGCACAGCCGCGAGGCAGTGGAGCATGCAGGCCTACCTCGACGAGGTCGCTGAGCGCGTCCGCGAGAAGGTAGGGTCCGGCGACGCTCTCCTGCTCATATCCGGCGGCGTGGACTCGACCGTCGCCGGCGCTCTGTTGCTCAAGACACTCCCCCACGAGAAGGTCCACCTTCTCTACATCGATACAGGGCTCATGCGCAAGGCCGAGAGCGATGAAGTCATGCGCAATCTCACGGCGCTTGGCGCGACGCACCTGCACATGGTCGAGGCCGAGAAAGAGTTCTCGGGCGCCCTAGCCGGGCTCGAGGACCCCGAGGCCAAGCGCAAGGCGATCGGCGACCACTTCATTCGGATCCAGGAACGGGAAGTCGACCGACTCGGCATTCCCGAGGCCTTCCTCGCCCAGGGCACCCTCTACACGGACCTCATCAGAATCGGGCAAGGGCGTCGGCTCGAAGGCCCAGGTGATCAAGAGCCATCACAATGTGCGCAGCCCCCTCGTCGAGGCCAAGCGCAGAGCGGGCCGCGTGATCGAGCCGCTCGACCGGTTGTACAAGGACGAAGTGCGTGCGCTCGGCCGCCTCCTGGGCGTTGCGGAGGACGTCGTCAAGCGGCATCCGTTTCCCGGGCCCGGGCTCGGCGTCCGGATCCTCGGCGAGGTCACGCGAGAAAAGTGCGACCTCTTGCGCGACGCGGATGCCGTCTACATCGCCGAGCTCAAGGCACGCGGCCTTTACGACAAGATATGGCAGGCTTTTTCGGTCCTGCTGCCGGTGAGGTCGGTCGGCGTCGCGGGGGACGAGCGCAAATACGGCAGGGTGCTCGCTCTCCGGGCAGTCGTCTCGGAAGACGGCATGACGGCCGACGTCTATCCTTTCGACGGCAAGGACCTCCTCGAGATATCGAGCGCGATCACCAACCGCGTCCCCGGAATAGGAAGAGTCGTCTATGATATATCGTCAAAACCGCCAGCTACAATTGAGTGGGAATAGAAATCAGCGCTCTACGACGATCCGTCCTGCTGCCTTATCCAGGCGGAAGCGGCAGGCGTGGAGCTTCTCCTCGACGACGATGCTGACGCGGCAGATCTCGATGACGACCCCCGGGAAAATCTCGCCGCGCGCCTCGACGGCGGCGGACTCGTCGGCGTCGAGCTGGCCGAGGTATTCTCCGATCTTTGCTCGCAGGTCGGCGGTCATCTTAGCGAACTCCGCCCGGGCCTTGTCGGCTTCGGGTCCAGGATGGGCCGCAGCCGCATGATCGATCTGACGGACCCTGCCCGAAAGAAGCCGCATTTTCTCGTTGGCCTGGTCGAGTTTTTGCTGCACCGTGAAATCGGTCCCGACGTGGATGCGGGTGGATTGGAAAGCCTGATTGCCCAGACGGCCGCACCTGATGCCGTGGGTGGCGAATATCTCGCCGCCCATGATGACTCCCTTGTCGCCGAGGTCCACCGTTCCGAGGCAGAAGATGCGGCTGTTGACGATCGCCGAGGCGATGTGCATGTCCCCTCGGGCGGCGACGCGGCAGTTCTGGATATTTGGCCCTGATCTCGCCGCCTACTCGCACTTGCCCGCGCCTGCGGCCGATGATGCCCTGGGCGCACGTCAGATCCTTCTTCGCGTTGACGTCGAACGCGTCCATCGTCGACTTGCAGACGATCGAGGCGCCCGACCAGACCTTGAAGCCGTCATGCACGGCGCCGTCGATGACGACGTCGCCGGGGAAGGAGATATTGCCGGTGTGGAAGTCCACTTCGCCCTTGACCATGAGGACTTCGTCGACGTCGGCGCGGCCGTTCTCGACAATCAGGCGGCCGTCCACCGTCGCGACGAGCTTGTCGTCTCGGCGCTCGACATTGCGGCCGGCCACGCAGCTCACCGGCGATTCGCGCGAGTAGGGCGTCTCTTTCCCGCGCACGTCCACGCCTGGCGAGCCCGGGCGCTTGGGCTGCATCGTCGCGATCGTCTCGCCCGCCCTCACTATTATTAGCGTCGCGAGCTCGCGGAAGTCCACGCGCTGGACGCTGTCGGCGACTCGAGGTCCACGGCCCCTGATTTTGGCCTCGAGGGAGGCGTGCTCGGGTATTTCTGAAACGGGCTCGGCGCCTCTCGCTACGACGACGTCGTGGAGCACGCGACGATCCAGATTGCAGCTCATTGCGGACTCGGCGACGTCGTCGCTCAGCACGCCGGAAACCACGCCCATGCGCCTGAGCAATTCATGGACGAAGGCGGGATCTATCGGAAGGCCATCGCCTCGAGGAGGGTAGAACGTGGCCGTGGCGGACATGGCGTCGGGAGAGACCGCGATCTCGACCGTGCCGTCGATGAGGCCGGCGGCGCTATGGTAGGAGATGGAGGCGTCCAGACTCGAACCCTCGCTCGCTTGCGGGGAGGCCGGGGCCTCGACTGCGGGGACGGGTTCCTCGGGCCTATCAAGGGGATCGTCCATATGTCCTTTATATATCGGCGGTTCCGTTCCGGCTATTGCTCTTTTCCCTGGATTGGCAAATAATCGAAGAAGCCTGCATAATTATCCATTTCCGGAGACATCATGAAAGAACGCTTCGAGCGCCTAAAGACCGTTCGCGGCCTGATCAAGGCGCATAGGATCGACTCGCAGGAAACCCTCCTCCAGCTTCTGCAAGAAGCGGGCTATGGAGTGACTCAAGCGACCCTGTCCCGCGACCTCAAGTACCTCAAGGTCGGCAAGGTGTCGGACGGCCACTCCGGCTATTACTACACCGTCCCCTCGGACGAGGAGAGGCGCGAGTCCGAACGGCACCACATCCAGGATTTTCTCCGCGGGTACGTGTCGATAGACTGGAACACCAGTCTAGCCGTGGTCCGCACGTTCTCCGGACACTCGGACACCGTAGCCTTGGCCATCGACAACATGGGACTCGAGGAAGTGCTCGGGACGATCTCGGGTCGCGACAACATGGTGTTCATCGCTCTCCGCGAGGGATCCTCCGGGGAGCAGCTGGTCGCGGCGATGAAGAAGAAGATTCCCGAGCTCGAGATAGACTAGGCCTTTTTCGGCATGCCGTTGTAGAGGCGATGCTCCTCCGAAATATGATCGACGAGGTCGGCGACTTTCCACCGGAGGTTGGTCTGGGTGGTAGTCGCGAAAGCCGCTTCGGCCGCCGAGCTCAGGGCTGACTTTAGCGCGCGCATCGCGGCGAGGGCCTCCTCGGGCTCGAATCCGTGCAGGATCACTACCTTTTGTTCGCTCATTGGGCTATTGTACACCACTATGCCGTTCATCGATATCGTCGTGCACGTCGACCGCTATTTGACGCCGCTCCTCCAGCAGTACGGCGGCGTGACCTATCTTTTCATGTTCCTCCTCATATTTTGCGAGACGGGCCTCGTCGTCACTCCCTTTCTTCCAGGCGACTCCGTCATCTTCGCCCTCGGCGCCCTTGCCGCGACGGGCGGGCTCGATATAGGCATTCTAGCGCCAGTCCTGATGAGCGCCGCCGTGCTCGGCAACGTGGCGAACTACGCCATCGGCCGCAGGCTGGGCCCGGCCGTCTTCAAGTCCGAAAAGTCCAGGCTCTTCAATCGCGAATATCTCGAGCGGACCCACGCCTTCTACGAAAAGTACGGCGGCCTCACCATCATCATCGCGCGCTTCATCCCGATAATACGGACCTTCGCGCCCTTCGTTGCCGGCATAGGCCGGATGCGCTACGCGCGATTCTTCGTCTACAACCTGGTCGGCTCCGTCGGCTGGGTCGCGCTCTTCCTCGCGTGCGGCTACTTCTTCGGAGTCTTGCCCTTCGTCCAGAGGAACTTCAGCCTCGTCTCCCTCGGCATCATACTCGTCTCCTTGATACCCACCGTCGTCACCGCCGTAAAGGTGAGACTTGCCGGACGCGTTGCACGCCATTGACCGCAGGGCGGTCAATAAGTAGCTTAACAGCACCATGGATTACGACCGCTACACGCTGAAGGCCCAAGAGGCTATCCAAGACTCGTCCGCCGAGGCGAGGAGACGCGACCACTCGCAAGTGGACCTGGAGCACCTGCTCCTCGCCCTCCTCAGGCAGGAGGAAGGGGTGGTGCCGGCTCTCCTCGACCGGATTGGAGCCGACCGGGGAGCCATCGAGGCGGAGACCGAGGCGGCTCTCGCCAAGATGCCCAAGGTCTTCGGGGAGGGCTCGCAGCTCTACCTGTCCCCCTACGCGTCAACGGCCGTCGCCAAGGCCGAAGCCGAGGCCGCCGCCCTCAAGGACGAGTACGTCGCCGCCGAGCACATACTCCTGGGCATCGTGGCCGGGGAAGGCGCGGTAGCGGAGCGGCTCCGCGCCCGCGGCGTCACCAAGGCGGCCATTCTCTCCGCGCTCAAGTCGGTCCGCGGCAACAGGCGGGTCACCGACCAGGCTGCCGAGGAGAAATATCGCGTCCTCGAGCGCTATTGCCGGGACCTTACCGCCCTCGCCCGGGCCGAAAAGCTGGATCCGGTGATCGGCCGCGACGAGGAGATCCGCCGCGTCATGCAAGTCCTCTCCCGCCGAACCAAGAACAACCCCGTCCTCATCGGCGAGCCCGGCGTCGGCAAGACCGCCGTTGTCGAGGGCCTCGCCCGCCGCATCGTCGTCGGCGACGTCCCCGATTCGCTCAAGAACAAGCGTCTGCTCGCACTCGACCTCGGCGCCCTCGTCGCCGGCTCCAAATTTCGCGGCGAGTTCGAGGAGAGGCTCAAGGCCGTCGTCGAGGAAGTGGTCAAGTCCGAGGGCAAGGTGCTCCTCTTCATCGACGAGCTGCACACCCTGGTGGGCGCGGGCGCGGCCGAGGGCGCGATGGACGCCTCCAACCTCCTCAAGCCGGCCCTCGCCCGAGGCGAGCTGCGCTGCATCGGGGCCACGACTCTCGACGAGTACCGCAAGCACATCGAGAAGGACGCCGCCCTCGAGCGGCGCTTCCAGCCGGTATTCTGCCCCGAGCCTTCGGTAGAGGCGACGATCGCTATCCTCCGCGGCCTCAAGGAACGCTACGAGGTCCACCACGGCGTGCGCATAAAGGACGAGGCCCTCATCGGCG
>CAWHFT010000241.1:0-3397 GCA_963828175.1 uncultured Spirochaetota bacterium | reverse complement strand
TGCCACATCGCCAGAACAACCCCGTCCTCATCGGCGAGCCCGGCGTTGGCAAGACCGCCGTTCGTCGAGGGCCTCGCCCGCCGCATCGCCGTCGGCGATGTCCCGGATTCCCTCAAGAACAAGCGTCTCCTCGCACTCGACCTCGGCGCCCTCGTCGCCGGCTCCAAATTCCGCGGCGAGTTCGAGGAGCGGCTCAAGGCCGTCGTCGAGGAGGTGGTCAAGTCCGAGGGCAAGGTGCATCCTCTTCATCGACGAGCTGCACACCCTGGCGGGCGCGGGCGCGGCCGAGGGCGCGATGGACGCCTCCAACCTCCTCAAGCCGGCCCTCGCCCGAGGCGAGCTGCGCTGCATCGGGGCCACGACTCTCGACGAGTACCGCAAGCACATCGAGAAGGACGCCGCCCTCGAGCGGCGCTTCCAGCCGGTATTCTGCCCCCGAGCCTTCGGTAGAGGCCGACGATCGCTATCCTCCGCGGCCTCAAGGAACGCTACGAGGTCCACCACGGCGTGCGCATAAAGGACGAGGCCCTCATCGCGGCGGCGACGCTGTCCGACCGGTACATCACCGAGCCGCTTCCTGCCCGACAAGGCCATCGATCTCGTCGACGAGGCGGCGAGCCGCATCAAGATGGAGATCGAGAGCCAGCCCACCGAGCTCGACCAGCTCGAGCGCCGCCTTCTCCAGCTCACGATCGAACGACAGGCCCTGTCCAAGGAATCCGATCCCGCATCGGTCGAGAGGCTCAGGCATCTCGAGAAGGAGATCGCCGAGCTCACCGGCAGGCGCAACGTCATGAAACTGCGGTGGCAGGGCGAGAAAGAAAAAATCGAAAAACTGCGCAAGCTCAAGGTCTCCGTCGAGGAGCTCAAGATCGAGGGTGAGAAGCGGGAGCGCGAGGGCGACCTCGCCAAGGCCGCGGAGATCAAGTACGGCCGGCTGCTCGAGGCGCAGAAGAAGCTCGACGAGCTGGGCGCCGAGCTCAACGCCGACAGCCCCGAGGGCAGGCTTCTGCGCGAGGAGGTGTCCGAGGAGGATATCGCCCGCGTCGTCTCGACCTGGACGGGCATTCCGCTCGCCAAGATGCTGTCCTCCGAGGCGCAAAAATACGTCGACCTCGAGGCCCAGCTCGAGCGGCGGGTCGTGGGCCAGGCGCCCGCCGTCAAGGCGGTAGCGGATGCCATTCGCCGCAACCGCGCGGGGCTCTCGGACCCCAATCGGCCCTCGGCTCGTTCCTCTTCGTCGGCCCGACGGGCGTCGGCAAGACGGAGCTCGCCAAGGCGCTCGCCGAATTCCTCTTCAACGACGAGAAGGCGCTCACCCGCATCGACATGAGCGAGTATATGGAAAAGCACGCGGTCAGCCGGCTGATCGGCGCGCCGCCCGGCTACGTGGGCTACGACGAGGGCGGCCAACTTACGGAGGCCGTCCGCCGCAGGCCCTACTCGGTACTCCTCTTCGACGAGATCGAGAAGGCCCATCCGGACGTCTTTAATGTCCTGCTCCAGCTCCTGGACGACGGCCGCCTCACCGACGGACAGGGCCGGGTCGTCGACTTCAAGAACGCCATCGTCATCATGACGAGCAACCTGGGCTCCGACATCATCCTCGAAGCCAAGGACATGGCGCAGGTGCGGTCCGGCATCGACGGCCTGTTGCGGGCGACCTTCAAGCCCGAGTTCATCAACCGCATCGACGAGACAGTCGTGTTCGAGCGTCTGACCAAGGACCGCATCCTCGCGATAGTCGACATCCAGATCGCCCTTCTCGCGCGTCGCATGGCCGACAGGAAATATCCGGCTGGATGTGTCCAAGGAGGCCAAAGCTCTCCTCGCCGACGTAGGCTTCGATCCCCTCTTCGGGGCGAGGCCGCTCAAGCGCACTATCCAATCGCTGCTGCAAAACGCCCTCGCCGGGGAGATGCTCGCCGGCCGGATCAAAGACGGCCAGACGGTCAAGGTGGGGGTCCGTGGAGGAGCCCTCACCTTCGAGTCTTCGGGTGGGGCTTAGGTCTGACGGATTCGATGGCTTTCACCGACTCGCACGCCCACCTCTCGCTCGTCTCCCAGGAGTCGGGACGAGACGTCCTCGCCTCAGTCCTGGGTCTCTACGCCCGAGCCCACGCCGCGGCGATGCAGGAAGGGCGCAGCCCTCCGATCCTCATCGATATCGGCGTCGATCCGGACGACCTGCGGCTGAGGCTCGAGCTCCTCGGGCAACATGGCGGCTTGCCTCCCTACATCCGTCTCGCGGCGGGGCTCTGGCCTTCCGCCGCCAACCTCGCTTCGACCGAGTCAAGCATCGCCGCTCTCGAAGCCGCGATCGTCGAGGCCGAACGCGGCGGCGCCCGGGTGGCGGCGATAGGCGAGGGCGGGCTCGACTACCACCACATGGAGGGGAGCGCCGAGACTCAAGAGCTCCTGTTCGAGGCTCAGCTAGCCCTCGCGGCTCGGCTCGCTCTGCCGCTCATCGTCCACTCCCGCGACGCCGCCACCGAGACGCTCGCGCTCGTCGCCCGCCGGCGGGGCGGCCTCCCGGTTATCATCCACTGCTTCGGCTATGGCCCCACCGAGGCGCGCTCCTTCCTCGACGCGGGCTGCTGGCTGTCCTTCGCCGGGAATTTGACCTACAAAGGCTCTGACCTCCTCAGGCAGGCCTGCGCCCTGGTTCCGGAGGATAGGCTCCTCCTCGAGACCGACTCGCCGTACATGAATCCGATGCCACGCCGCGGCAAGAGCGCGACTCCCCTCGACATCGAGCGGACCTACGCTCTGGCGGCCTCGCTCCGCGGCGCGAGCGTCCCCGATCTGGCCGAGACGGTGTCGCGCAACGCGAGTTTCCTCTTCGGCTAGGGATTGTATCAGGTTCTGAGAGGGAAGGACAAAAGGACGCGGGTCCCGACCCCGGGCTTCGAGCCGAGCCGCACCGTTCCGCCGTGAGCTTCCACGATGTTCTTCACGATCAGCATCCCCAAGCCCGTACCGCCCTGACCCGAGGCCGAGTAGAAAGGCTCGAAGACGTGGGCAAGCACTTCGGTGCTCATGCCCTCCCCGGTGTCGGCGATCTCCAGGGCCAGGGCTTCGCCGTCGCGGTAGGATTTCATGGTGAGCACGCCGCCCGAGCCCGACATCGCCTTGCGGGCGTTGTCGGCGACGTTGAGGAGGGCGCGGCATACGCGCTCGGCGTCGAGGATGACGGGCTCGTCATAGCGCAGGTCCTTCGCCATCGAGATGCCCGAGCGAGAGAGGCGCTCGCCGATCGCGGCCTCCACCTTCGCGAAGAGCTCGGTCGGCTTGATCACCGCCATGTCCAGCCTGACCTCGCCGCGCGAGTAGTCCAGGAATTCGCCCGCGAGTCTCTCCAGCCGATTCACCTCGGAGAGGCTCGCGGCGACGTGAG
>CAWHFT010000240.1:0-7620 GCA_963828175.1 uncultured Spirochaetota bacterium | reverse complement strand
CACGCAGCCCCGTCGTCGAGTCAGCCTCTCGGCGGCCAAGCGCTCGAGCCTGGCGCCATGCGCGGCGCTGGCCGACAGGTAATCCTCTCCCGCTCCGTTTCGCAGCTCGCGAAGCCGCTCCGCCGACAGGGTCCCGGCCCAGGCCTTGCTGCCCACCATGCCCAGGCCGAAGGTGGTTCCCTCCTCCTCCGCGAAGACGACGAGCTCCACGGGCGCGTCGGGGGCGACTCGCAGGACCTCGAGCGCCGACCACGACGCCGACGACGCCGTCGAACTTGCCGCCCGTCGGGACCGAGTCGATGTGCGAGCCGCACAGCCAGGCGCCGTTTCCTTCCCCGACCGCGCGGGCGACGCGCATGGACATTGCCGGCGGCGTCGACCCAGGAGGCGCAGCCGGCCGCTTCGGCCTCGGACGATCGCGTAGTCTCGCGCGCGACGCCACGCCGGGGAAAAAGTCGGCCGGCTGTAGCCTATCCTCGGATCGGCTTCGTTGAACGAGGCAATGGCCTCGATGTCCCGGGTCAAGCGTTCCTCTTCGACTCGCGCAATGCTCATGCGGCTTTCATCTCCCGAAGTCCCTGCGCCACTCGGCCCCGGTCTTCTCCATGAGGCTCTCCGCCGCCGTGCGGCGCATGCGGTGCAGCTGCGGAGTCTCGAGCGCCCACTCCTGCATCCAGTCCCGGGCGAACTCCCCCTTTTCGTCTCCTTGAAGATCCGCCGGACGGCCTCCTCGTCGATGACCCGCGGGCCGCGCGTGCGGACGGCGAACTCGCAGGTGCGGCTGCAGCGGCGTGGTCAGGTAGTTCTCGATGCCGTTCTCGTCCATCACGTCCAGGACGCTGCGCAGCGAGCGCACCGCCTTGGCGTAGGCGAAGCTCGGCGGGTAGCCGTTGTCCACCATGACCTGGAAGCAGAGCCTCATGAGCTGGATGGCCCCGCCGTACAGGATCTGCTCCTCGAAGTTGTCCCCCTCGGTCTCGTGCTGGAAGGAAAGCTCCACAACGCCGGCCCTCGTGGAGCCGACCGCCTTCGCGATCGCGAGGACTATCTCGCGCGCGTTCCCCGTCGCGTCATGGTCCACGCTGACGCAGCCGTAGACTCCTTCGCCCTTCAGGTACTTTTGCCGGACGAAGGCTCCGGGCGCGTTGGGAACGAAGAGCACCGTGTTGACGGTATCGGGGGGCCGTATGGCGCCGTAGAGCACGTTGAAGCCGTGGCAGAAACAGAGAGTCTGGCCCCGCTCGCAGATTGGGGGCGATGTCGGCCTTGTAGGCCGCGGGCTGGGCGGGATCGGCCAGCTCGATGAGCAGGATGTCGGCCTGAGCGGTCGCCTCGGCCACGCCCATGGCGGCGAAACCCGTCGGCCTGCGCCTGCGCCTGCGCCCGCGACGGGCTGAGCTCGGTAGGCCGCGTCCCGACGATGACCGAACACCCGCTGTCGCGGGCGTTGGCGGCCTGGACTTTGCCCTGGATGCCGTAGCCGATGACGGCGATCGTCTTTCCGCCGAGGACGGAGAGGTCGACGTCCTCGTCGCGATAGATCTTCTCCATGCTCCCTCCTTCACAAGGGAATGTCGCGGTTCACGTTCTTATAATAAATATATTTTGAAGCCACCGGCCCCGTCGCGTAGTAGCTCTGGGGGCAGTACGGCCCCATCCAGATGAAATCGCTCGCCTCGACCTCCATCCACGTGTCGTCCAGGAAATAGGCGCCCTTGCCCTTGAGGAAGTACAGGCCGTGCTCCATGACGTGCGTCTCGGTCACGGGCAGGCTGTGGCCTACCTCGAAGGTGAAGATGTTCATTGCGAGATCGTAGTCGATCTCGTTCGGGATCAGGACCTGCAACAGCGCTCCGGGATCGTCATAGTAGACGTCCCCCGAAACCTCATCCTGATGCCCGATGAGTGGAGCATAGAGCTCGATGCCCGGGGCGGGCTCGTAGCGTTTGCGCAGCATTAGGAAAGTGGCGGGGCCTTGCGCTCGGGCGGAGAAAGAGCTCGTCGGCGGAACCAGGGCGAAGCCGCCTTCCTTCAGGCCGAAGCTCGAGCCGTCGACGGAGAGGGCGATCTCTCCGGAAAGCGCGTACAGGAAGTGCTCGATTGCGCCGTCGGCGGAATGCGCCCCGCCCTGGCCGGGCCGCAGGTCGACGAGGTACTCGGCGAATCGGGCGCCGAGCGCGGGGCCGGCGAGCACGCGCACGGCGACGCCCGGCCACTCCGGCAGCCTGGAAAAGGGGATGCCTTCGAGAGGAAGTAGCGCATATCGCGGCTTGACGCGCGTCCGGCTGCCGAGCAGCTGTGACTGGCTTCTCATGGGGACAAAATATACTAACGTCGCAAGAAAAGAAGTATTATTGAACTCGGATATCCATCCTATCCATGGAGGCAAGCATGCCCAACGCGATCAGCTCCCATCTCGGGGCCGAGGCCGAGTCTCTCTTGAAGCACGTCTGCGTCGGAATCCCCAAGGAGAGCCTGCAGCTCCCCGGCCCGGACTTCATCGACCGGGTGTGGGCCCGATCGGACCGGGGCCCGCAGGTCCTGCGAAGCCTCCAGCAGCTCTTCGACCACGGCCGCCTCGGCGGTACCGGCTATCTTTCGATACTCCCGGTCGATCAGGGGATCGAGCACTCGGCGGGCGCGTCCTTCGCGCCCAATCCGGAATACTTCGATCCCCGCAACATAGCGCGGCTGGCCATGGAGGGCGGCTGCAACGGTGTCGCCTCCACGCTCGGCGTCCTGGGCTCGGTCTCCCGCGAGTACGCCCACCGCATCCCCTTCATCCTCAAGATCAACCACAACGAGTTCCTCACCTACCCGAACAAGTTCGACCAGATCATGTTCGCCAGCGTCAAGCAGGCATGGAACATGGGCTCGGTGGCCGTCGGAGCCACTATCTATTTCGGGTCGGCCGAATCATCGAGGCAGATCCAGGAAGTCAGCGCAGCCTTCAGCGCCGCCCACGAACTCGGGATGGCGACTATCCTCTGGTGCTACCTGCGGAACCCGGCCTTCAAGACGCCGGCCAAGGATTTCCACGTATCCGCCGACCTCACCGGCCAGGCGAACCACCTCGGCGTGACCATCGAGGCCGACATAATCAAGCAGAAGCTGCCCGAGAACAACGGCGGTTATCTCGCCATTTCGAGCAAGGAAAACCCCTACGGCAAGACCGACTCGCGGATCTACTCGACGCTCGCCCCCGACAACCCCATCGATCTCGCGAGGTACCAGGTCGCGAACTGCTACATGGGCCGCTGCGGGCTCATCAATTCCGGAGGCGCCTCGGGCGCGAACGACCTCGCCGATGCGGTGAAGACGGCGGTCATCAACAAGCGCGCCGGCGGGACGGGCCTCATCTCGGGGCGCAAGGCTTTCCAGAAGCCCATGGCCGAGGGAGTGAAGCTCCTCCACGCCATACAGGACGTCTACCTGAGCCAGGAAGTGACGATCGCGTAGAATCCACGCTCACATCTGAAGGATTTCAACGCGCTGGACAGTACCGTCCTGGGCTACCCAGACCTTGACCTTCTTGCTGCTGAGAAGCAAAGAGAGCGGTTCCCGTTGCGAGCCGCGCAGCACCACAGTGTAAGCTCCGACGGTCCAATTGCCAGTCGATCCATCATCGATCTTGATAATGACCTTCCCATCTTTCTCATTAAGCATATTGACGCTGCCGGTGTAATCGCGGACCTGTTTCCCACCCATCATTCCGGGTGGGGCCCCCTGTGCCGGGGCCGAAGGTGGAGCGGCAACGCCCTGGCGCCCCATCTCCATGATCTCTACGCGTTGAATGGTTCCGTCCTGAGCGACCCAGGCTCTGACCTTCCTGGTGCTCAGAAGCAACGAGAGTGGCTCTCGTTCCGAACCGCGCAATACCAGGGTGTAATTCCCTACATTCCAATTGCCAGTTGATCCATCGTCGATGTTGATGATGATCTTCCCATCTTTTTCGTTCAACATGTTTACACTACCGGTATAGGCCTTGACCTGTTTACCATTCATCATCTGCGCGAATGCTTGGCCGGATATCAACAGTAGCGCAGTGATAGTGGCAAGGACGATGCTCATCCGAATTTTTGAAGTCATAGCGAACTCCCGTTAGTACGAGGACAGAGCCGTCGCCACTCCGCTCTCTATTTGTACGAGCTCCTCGGTCGCGGTCTTGCCGTCCTTCTTGGACGTGAACATGGCCTTGACCATGAGGCCGGGGACCTTGTCGCTAAGCCACATCTCGGCAGTGCCGGCGCCATTCGTGTCGCTGATAAGGTAGTGATCCGCGATAAAGCTGCCGGCCTTGACCTGCACATTCTGCTTGCCCACGAGGTAGTCAGCCATCTCGGCCCGGCTCTTGGGCGCACGGCCATACTGAGCCTGCGTCGGCTGTTGCTGCTGCGTTTGATCGGGAACAAATTCCCCTATCGCTCCATTGTCGGGATCCTGATAGCGCACCTTCTTCACGATAGAATCGGCGCCGACCAGGAACTCGTATACGATGCTGCGCTTGTTCATGTCCATCTTGAATCGCCACCATTGCGAAGCATCCGCGTTGATCTTCAGCAGGGCCCGCTCGAAAGTCACGGAATTCGAGGAATTCCCTGAATTCGAAAAGGCCCACACGGTCCCTTGCCCCGGCGAGTAATTCGCGTCACCGTATCCGAGCCAGCCCATACCCCACATCCCGGAATAGAAAGCGCCGAATTGATATTGGTAGCTGGCCGAAGGAGTGCTGCCCGCCTGTGCCTGCTGGCTCTGGGCGGGTTGCGGCGCCGGGGAGGCTGTGGCGGGAGGAGGAGCCGCAGGTGCCGGAGCCGCGGCAGGAGTCGTGGGGGCGGGCTGGGCATTCGCCGAGGGCTTCACCAGTAATGAGGAGACGGCTCCTCCGAAACTCCAGCATCCGGTCATGAGGGAAGCGACCGCTATGACGATCACAATAGCCGAAAACGACCGGCGTATATGCCTCGATTTTTCTGTCATCGTCCAGACTCCTTTTTCCCACAGGAACGATTCTACGAACTATCTGTGTTAAATAGTAATATTAATGGAGTCGATTTGCCAAATACGGAGGCTAGGGCCGAGGGACCCTGCCCGCACTCACTCCCTCTCGAAGACCGGAATCCACTCCAGGGGAGCCTCGCACTCGACGTAACGCCCCCCTTCAAGGGCAGCGCCGCCGCGAAGGCTTTGCCATCTACCCTTTGGTAAGTAGACGCTCCTGGAACGGGCTCCGGGGTCTAGAACCGGCGCGACCAGCAGGGAATCGCAGAACAGGAATTGATCCTCGACCTTCCATGCCTCGATGTCCTCGGGATAATCGATGAAGAGTGGCCGCATGGGAGGAACTCCCTTTTCGTGGGCGAGGCGCATGGCCTCGGCTATCCGAGGCCTCAGCTTTTCGCGGAGTTCGAGATGATCTATGCAGATTCCGTAGACCTCCTCGCCGTAGCTCCACACCTCGTTCGGGGCTCCCGATCGGCATGATGCGCCGCCGGTGGTGCCGACTTGGGGTTGCCTAGGCTCGCGGTCGCCGTGAAGGCGCATGACGGGACAGAAGGTTCCGTATTCGAACCAGCGAGCGAAGAGCTCGCGAAACTCGGGATCGTTCGGGTCGCCGCCATGGAAGCCGCCGATATCGGTCGTCCACCAGGGAATGCCCGCGATGCCCATGTTGAGGCCGGCCGCCAGTTGGCAACGCAGGCTCTTCCAGCTTGAGTAGATGTCCCCCGACCAGACGAGGGCGCCGTAGCGCTGGCTTCCCGCCCATGCACAGCGTATCAGGTTGAGGATATTCTCCTGCCCCTCGCCGGCCATGCCGTCGTAGAAGGCCTTCGCGTACATGACGGGATAAATGTTGCCGACGGCCAGGTCCGAGCCGATGTGGTAGCGGTAGTTGTCGAAGTCGTAGGCCGTATACTCCGGCTCGGCCTCGTCGAGCCAGAACACGCGTATGCCCTTGTCGTAATAGTTCTTCTTCGCCTTAAGCCAGACGTACTCGCGCGCCTCGGGCCTCGTCGCGTCGAAGTGGAGGGTGTTGCCTTGGAAGTCCATCGACACGCGGATTCCGCGCTCCGTGCGGATGAGGTAGCCGAGATCGCGCATCTCGGCGAAATTCTCGCTGCGGTAGTCGACCGTCGGCCAGACGGAAACCATGAGCTCGATGCCCATGTCCTTGAGCTCTGCGATCATCGCATCGGGATCGGGCCAATAAATCGGGTCGAAGCGCCAATCCCCTTGACTAGGCCAGTGGAAGAAGTCGATCACGATCACGGAGATCGGCAGGCCCCGGCGCTTGTACTCGCGCGCCACGGTGAGCAGTTCCTCCTGGGTCTGATAGCGCAGCTTGCACTGCCAGAAGCCCATGGCGAAGTCGGGCATCATCGGGGCGCGGCCGGTCGCGCCGGAGTAGCGCTCCAGTATCTCGGCGGGCTTGTCGGCGGCGACGATCCAATAGTCGAGGACCTCGCTCGAGGAAGCGCGCCAGGTCGTGCCGTTCTTGGCGAAGCTGGCGCGGCCGATGGAGGGATTGTTCCACAGGAAGCCGTAGCCGAGGCTCGACAGATAGAAGGGCACGCTCGCCTGACTGTTGCGGTGGGCGAGCTCGAGCTCCGTCCCTTTTAAGTTCAGGTAGCGCTGCTGGTACTGCCCCATGCCGTACAATCCGCTCCTCGTCGTCGAGCGACTCGAAGCGGGCTGTGAGCTCGTAATCGCCTCCGATGATTGGGCGGAATTCGCGCGCCTCGAGCTCGAGGGCCGAGCAATCCTCCGACAGGATGTCCCTGCGGTTGCGCAGCGATTCAGTGACAATGGGCTGCCCTCGCGCGCCGAAGAAGGAAAGCTTGCCCGAAGGGGCCAGCTCGGCCCGTATCGCCCCGTTGGATATTCTGGCGCGCCCCCCGTCGATATCGATCCGCGCCGCCGCTGGGCCCTGGAGCAGGGCCCAATCCTCCTCGGGCATGGCTGCGGCCTTGGTGGCCCGCACGCGCAGCGCATCCGGCCCCCATGCCTCGATCCACAGGATCTCGTGGTCTTCCTCGCGCACGAGCTTTTCTCCGACCACGCTCAGTCTAGCCATAGCCTACCGCTCCTCGCTACCAACTTATCCCTTGACCGCGCCGCTCGTCAGCCCGCTGATGATGTATTTCTGCATGAAGATGAAAATGACCGCCACGGGAAGTATCGTCACCACGGCGAAGGCGGTCAGGTAGCTCCACTTGGTGCCGTACTGGCCCATGAAATTGAATATGCCGGCGGTGATGGGACGCATCGCCTGGTCCTGGAGGAAGGTCATGCCGTAGGCGAGGTCGCCCCAGCCGTACAGGAACGAGAAGACGATGCATACGATCACGCCCGGGGTGGCGATGGGCAGGAAGACGAGGAGGAAGGCCGAGAACCTATTGCAGCCGTCGATGCGCGAGGCGTCCTCGAGCTCCTTGGGCATGGAGGCGAAATATCCTATGAGTATCAGCACCGAGAAGGGTATGCCTATCGTCGCGTCGGAAAGTATCGCCGAAAGCTGCTTATTGAGGAGGTGGACGCTCTTAAAGAGGATGAACATCGGCGTGAGGAGGACGGAAACCGGCAGCATCTGCGTCACCAGGAAGCTCAGGATGAAGAGGCGCT
>CAWHFT010000239.1:0-11183 GCA_963828175.1 uncultured Spirochaetota bacterium | reverse complement strand
TTTTCAGTTGCTTCAACTTTCAGTTGGTGTTTGCTACATCCTTGCCGATGCCCGCTTCATACATCTTCATCACTTCGCCCGCGCCATAGGGCAAGGCCGGGACCTCAGTGGCGCTGGCCGCGGGCGGCGGAGCGGTGCTGTAACTCGCGGTGGAACTGTTTTGGGCTTTGGCGGCACTCCAAGGCACACCAAGGCAAACCGCTGCCGTCGTGATGGCCGCAAAAACACCATGGGAAATGCTGAGAGACGATTTTTCATTTTTTTAACTCCTCCAATCCTGGGGGAGTGGCTAATCCATTTAGTTTTCTGACCCGGAAATGACGTGCGCCGCAAACCTCTGGGCAAGAGGCACTGGGCATTGATCAAGAGGTTGCGGCCAGGTCTCATGGATTCCTCAAGAAATAAGGAGCATTTCCGACACGAGGGTGCCGATCGGGAGGACACTAAACCATCAACTGCATCAGGTTGGACATGAAATACGTCATACCATTATTGACAAAGCGAACATTAACCGCCGCTGAATTTAACATTAAAATCCGGCTAAAACACCGTTCGCGGCCCGCTTGGGTTCAGTTTCAAAACAAATGTGGGTAAGCAGACCGGAAGGGTACCGAAAAGACCCCACTTCTCAACAGCGACCACGATTTATGAGGGCGACCTGTTCCTTAAAAAACTCCGCCTTAATATAGGGATGAATGTGGACCTCGACAACAACTTCATCGGCAAGCTCAATCGTCTCATGGGTTACGTGAGCTACCGGGGATTCACGTTGCGTTACCAACAGTCCAACCTTCGTGGTATGGCTACCTGGACTGGCGATCCGGTATCGGGCATGCCCACTCAGAGCAGCTTCGATAATCTCTTTATCAGCATTGATCTACTTCATTATTTTGAATTAAGCCACAGTACCGGGCAAGAGTTTTACTATGGGATCGGCTACGCCTCATATCAACTGCCAGTTCAGCTCGACTGCACTATATATTACAAGGACTTTAATTATGTTTCTGACGGAACCGATGTCTACCAGCCCGATATGACTTTCCATCTCTACTCTTTAATGTTCGGCTTTGATACTCTCCATGATGCCATGAGACCCGATACTCGTGGACCAATGTCATTACAAGGCTTAAGTATGTGGGGTGCAACTCAGGATCGCATCGGGGGTGGTGTAACCACTATCAGCGACCAAGCAAAAAGTTGGGTTGAAACGGCGAATCCGGGAAGAACTCTTGGAAGTCCAACTGTGATAGATGTTCTCGTTGACTATGACCTGACGATTGGGATTCAATGGGTCAAACCTATAGGTATCTGTTCGATTGGGTCTCGGTTTGGGCTTCAATCTCGGCGGGCAGTTTATCCAAACATTCCCGTTAAACGGGGATCCAGAAGATACTTCGCTTGTCGAGGCTGCTCCATCTTTCTACCTTCTCCATTATGGCCCCATATTTAAGGGAATGATCTCTTGGTAAGGCCACTATGGACCCCCTATTCATTCAATGTGCGAGGCGACACCAAGTAACTCTCTATATTTCCTTTTCCCAGTTCAGCTCAGCCCCCTTACCTACGCATTTACTTTTACTTGTGGGGACAAGGAAAAGGGTGTAGTCTCACGCATAGAAACTATCCCAAATATGGGTTTAGTCTTTCATATAATGAACCCTCGAGCATTCTGTATCATTGGGGCGTACAGTCCGATCACCCAGCAGCAAAGTGCGAAGAAACGGTGTTTCATAGGAGCCTCCGGGAGCGAGCGCGAACGGTATTCCTTACTGCGGCAAAATAGCACGGGAATTCCGAGCCCGCAAGCGCAAAATTGAAGCTTTTGGTGATGACGTGTCGGTATATACGATGGCTCCTCGCCGGATGTTATACTTATTGGCGCGAGTATAGCGGCTCAAGGGTGCTGGAGGCCGGTATCCATGCAATAACGCCAGCAGGCGCATACACAGCGAGGCCTTTCTACTGGGCGCCGGCGTCCTTCAGGATAGCGACGATATCGCTTCTATTGGCCTTGGTGGCGAGCGCCAATGCCGTCTGTCCGTTCTTGTCCGCGGCATTGAGGTCGACTTTGGCATCGATCAGAGCTTTCGCCGCGGCAGTCCTTCCATTGATGGCCGCCATCATGAGGGCCGTCTGGCCGGAAGCATCGGCCGCATTCAAATCGGCTTTCAGAGCCGCCAGGGCCTTTATCCATTCGGGCCGGTTCTGCAGGACCGCGTATTTCAGGGAAGTGAATCCGGATTTCCTGTCCTTGACATTGACATCGGCCCCGGCGTCGGTCAGGGCCTTGACGGCATCCGGCTTCTTGTTGATCGCCGCGAGGAACAGCGCCGTCCCGCCGTTCTTATCCATGGCGTCGACATCGGCTTTTGCTGCGGTCAGGGCCATGATGAAATCCGTCTTGCCCTGGGCAGCCGCCTGCATCAAGGCCGTCCGCCCCAGGATATCTGCGGCCTCGAGATCCGCCTTCTGATCGATCAAGGCTTTCAGCTCATCCGGCTTGGCCAGGTTGACGGCATACATCAGGGCAGTATAGCCGCTTTTCTTGTCGGCGGCATTGATATCGGCTTTGGCGGAGATCAAGGCTTTAGTGGCCTCGATGTTTCCGCTCATCGCCGCGATCAGCAGCGCCGTGCGGCCGTTTTTGTCCCGCGCATCGATATCCCCCGCATAGCCTTTGATGAAGGGGGAATCGCCCGCCGCCACCGCATCGAAGATCGTTTCCTGCGCCGCCCCGGCGCCGTTCAGCAAGGCCACGAGATCCTTATTGCCTTTTTTAGCGGCAAGCGAGACGGCGTTGATCCCGGATTTATTGACCGAATTGACGTCGGCTCCGGCAGCTATGAGGATCTTCGCCGCATCGATCCTTCCGTATTGGACTGCGAGGATGAGCGGAGTGTTGCCGACGACATCCGCGGCATTGACGTCGGCCTTCCCGTTTACGAGGACCTGCACGGCATCGGTCATTCCGTTGATGATGGCCAATCCGAGAGCTGCCTCGCCTGTGCCTTTGCTGACGGCTCTGGAATCCGCCTTGGCGTCGACCAGGAGCTTAATGAGATCGGGCTGCCTGACCACGTTGACCGCCACGAGCAAGGCGGTGTTTCCGCTCTTATCGACGACATCGACGTCGGCCTTCGCGGCGATCAGGGCTTTTACGACCTCCGTCTTGGTCTTCGATACGGCTTGCATCAGGGGAGTATCTCCGTTCTTGTCCAGGACATTGAGATCCGCTCCGGCTTTGGCCAGGATCTTTATCGCGTCGGGCTGTCCGTACTTGACCGCGATGGCCACGGCATCGGCTCCGCTCTTATCTTGGATATCGAGCTTAGCCTTGGCATCGGTCAGCGATTTCAGTAAGTCGGCTTTCCCGCCTTCGATTGCCAGCATCGAGGCCGTCTGGCCGTTCTTGTCGACGATGTCGAGATTCGCCTTAGCGGCGATGAGCGCCTGTACCGCGCCGGGCGTTCCTTTCTGGATCGCCAGCATCAAAGCGGTCTGTCCGTCGCCATTCCGCGCGTCGAGGTCGCCTTTCGAGCGCGCAATGTAATACCGCATGAAAAAGGAGTCGCTCTTGACGGCCTCGTCGAAAATGGAATCGTCCCCGCGATCGCCTAGCAGGCGGACGATGTCTTTGGCCCCGGCCCCGGCCTTAGTTGCGATGGAAAGCGCAGTATCGCCGCCGTCCGACTTGATATCGAGATCGGCGCCCAGATCGATGAGAGCGTTCGCTCTCGGCGTTTGGCGGTCCCTAACCGCAGTCATCAAAGCCGTCATCCCCTTGCCGTCTCGCGCGTCGATGTTCGCTTTCGCGTCGACCAGGGCCTTGACGACGTCCGGGCTTCCGGCTTCCATCAGCGCCGTCTGCCCATTCGCGTCCGCCGCATTTACATCGGCGCCGACGCTTATCAGAGCTTTGACCATATCGAGATTACCGGATTGGGCCGCGTACATCAAAACCGTCCCGCCGCTTTTGTCCAGGGCATGGGGATCCGCCTTGGCGTCGAGCAAGGTTTTGAATACACCGGTTTTAGCGGCCGCCGAGTACATCAAGGCCGTCTCGCCGTTCCGGTCCGCGGCATCGACGCTCGCGTTCGCGCTCAAGATCGCCGCTACCATCTCGTCCGAGCCGTACCCGGCGGCCCACATCAAGGCGGTCTTGCCCTCCTGGGCAGCGACATTCACATCGGCCTTGGCGTCGACGAGAGCCTTGACGACTTCGATCGTGCCCGGCAAATCGAAGGAGCGCACCGCGACTCCATAGGCCAACGCCCATAATAACGCCGTCATGCCGTAGGAATCGCGCAAATTCACGTCGGCCTTGGCGGCTATCAAGGCCTTGACCGTCTCTGTCTCGGTGATTTGGGCCGCGAACATCAGCGGAGTCATGCCCGGAAGAAAGCCGTTGAAACGGTCCTCGACGGCGCTCCGCTCGTTGATGTCGCCCTTATAGTTTTTTATGAAGGCGGTGTCGCCGTTCTTCGCGGCCTCGAATATGGTCTGCTTGTCGGGAGACATCACCGCGCCGTAATCCTTCAATGAGGCGATCACGCCGGCTGTAAGGTTGCTCTTGTTCTTATTGTTGACTGCCAGCGATAGGGCGGTGTCTCCCCGGTCGTCGACCAAATTGAGCTTGGCTCGGGCGTTGATGAGCCAGTTCACGAAATCGTTCTCATCGTGCGACGCGGCGAACATCAATGCGGTCATGCCGCCGGGAGCGTCGCCCTTCTTCACCGTCGTCGCGTCGATGTCGGCCTTGGCATCCAGCAGGGCGATGAAGGCCCTGGTCAAGCTTTTTTCCGCGGCGTACATCAGGGCTGTCTCGTTTGCGCCGAATATCGGAGCGTTGAGATCCCCCTGGTAGCCCTTTATGAAGGCGCCGTCTTGCTTGTTCACGGCATCGATCAGGGTCTCGTCGGCAAAAGCATAGACCGCGCATATAATCATCATCAGAATCGCGATTTTTCGCATTATAAACTCCAGCAGGAAGACTTCTTTATAATATTACGCATAAAAAGATGACATATGGGAAATAATGCATAAAAGGAGTATCGGAGAACCCATTGCAGTTCACATTTTAGCGCAAAACAAGGGACTTCTCGCCGGCTTTCATCCATGAAAATCCGGCCGATCTCATTGTTGTGTTTCCGCCGACGATGGCATAATGTAGGTTGCGATGAGAACCCCTTCCCCGCTACGATTCCTCTCGGAAAAGCGGAGCTTCAAATACCGCCTAATAGTATCCTTCTGCCTCCTGTCGATCATGCCCGTGATCGTCATACAGGTAGTGTCGTACTATACCCTCGCCGGGAAGTTGCAGAAGAAGATCGACGCCCTTGAGAACACGAATCTCCTCCAGACCCGCAAGATAATCCGGACGAACCTGGATTTCTACGAGGATCTGCTGGCTCAAATGTACACGGACGACCACCTCATAAACTTGGTCGACACCTTGAACGGCGGGGCGAACGTCGAGTTCATATCGGGTCAATTGCGCAAGGCGTTGCATGCCTATGTGTATACCTTGCCCTACATCGAATCGATAATCGTCCTCACGAGCAGCGGGAGAATGGTGTTCGACGATCTTCTGACCGGCTACAACACTAAGACTTCCTGGATTGACATCGCGGGGGGCCAGCCGGCCGAGCTCTTCCGGTCCGTTATCTCGGGGAACGGCACTATCATATTCCCCTCGAAGCTCGCGTCCTTCTATTCGGCGAAGAAGTACTACCTCTTCCACTTGGGGCATCGCTTCATCGACTATAAGGATATCTGGAAGAAGGACGGCGTGATCATCCTCTCCATCGACGAGCGGATGCTCAGCGAGATCTGCGACGAACGCCTGGACGAGGGCGCCGGCGGCACTACAGAGGATTCGACATTCATCATCGCAGGCGACGGCACCGTGGTGTCGTACCCTGACAAATCCCTGGTCGGAAAGAAGATCGATCTCCCCGCCGGCCTTCTCCTCGAGCAGCGCGAGGCGATCAAGCGGATGATCTGGGGTCCCGGTGCGCCTGCCGCCAGGAACAGGTCCATCTACGAATTGAGGGAGGACAAGTCCGGGTGGATTATAGTCGCGGCGCGGAACCAGAGCGTCATGTACCAGGAGATCTCGGCTCAGCAGAGGATCTCGATCCTCGTGATCCTGCTGTCGGTCGTCGTCCTGTTAGCGATCATCTTTTACATCACGGGGCGGCTCACGCGATCGATAAACGCGGTAGTGACGGCCATGCACGCGGCCGCAGCCGGCGAGTTCTCGGCCAGGATCGAGAGCGACAGGGCGATGCCGCGGGAGATCGAGGAGATTGCCGCCAACTTCAATATGATGATCGAGAAGATCGGGGCGCTCATCACTGAAGTGCAGATCGCCTCGACGAAGCAGAGGAACGCCGAGATCTCGGCCCTGGAGGCGCAGGTCAACCCGCATTTCCTCTACAACACGCTGGATACCATCAATTGGATGGCGATCGATCAGGACGAATTCGAGATCAGCAAGGCGATCAACTCCCTGGCGGAGATCCTGCGGTACGGCATCGACAACAGCAATGGCATAGTCGAGATCCGCCGGGAAGTCGAATGGCTCCGGAATTACATCTCCCTCCAGCAGACCAGGCTAAAGGATGGTTTCGATTTTTCCCTGGATGTCGACCCAGGCGCCCTCGATTGCCATATCCATAAGCTGCTGTTCCAGCCCTTCGTGGAGAATTCGATCATCCACGGCTTCAGGGGAGCCGGCGGGAAGTACGAGCTTCGCGTGTCGATCCGCATGGAAGCATCCAGGATACGAATCGAAATCGAAGATAACGGAAAGGGCATCGACGAGGCTTCCCTTCGCGAGATCGAGTCGAGCGAGCCGATGGACACCAATCGGAAGGGCCATATCGGGATACGCAACGCGATCGCGAGGATCAGGATGTACTATGGGTCGGAGGCTGCGATCGCTGTGGAGAACGCCCCGGGCGACGGGACGCGGGTTAGCATTGAATATCCGGCCGCGTGACCTTGTCGGAGTAACGCGATGAGGATAGCGATAGTCGAGGACGAGCCGCGGATCCGCGAGGGCTTGGCTAGGCTCATTCGCAAGATCGACCAAGGTTACGAGATCGTGGGAGAGGCGGCGGATGGCCTCGCGGGCCTCCGGCTTATCGCTGAGAGCCGACCCGACCTAGTGATCACGGACGTGCGGATGCCTGATCTCGGTGGCCTCGAGATGCTCAAGCGACTCGAGGAAGACTCGGTGAGGGTGAGGGCGATCATCCTGAGTGCGTATTCGGAGTTCACGTATGCCTGCCAGGCTATCCAAATCGGGGTGAGTGAGTACCTCCTTAAGCCGATCAACGTCGGCGACCTGACGCGGTCGTTGAGGAAGGTCGAGGGGGAGATCGAAGCCGAGGAGCGGCTCGGCGCGCGGGAGGACGGCCTTTCGCTGGAGAGCGCGTTGTATTCCATCGCCCTCGGCGGCGCGGCCGTCGACGAGGCCATGCGCTCCTTCCTTGCGCGCGGTTACCGCGTCGACGCCGAGGGCGATTTTGCTCTCGCAGCGATCTACCTTGGGGCGGGGTACGCTTCCGGCCGGGAAAAGATACTGAAGAGAGCGGAGTCCTTGCTGTCGAAGAGCTCGCTCTTCGAGTACCGGGTCCTCGATTCACCCCGAAGCAGCAGGCTCTTCCTCGTCGCCTTCAACCTCGTCAACGCCGATTCGACGCGCGCCTGGTTCGAGGCCAGCTTTACGCCGCGGATCAGGGAAGCGGGGCAAAAGGACCTATGCGTTGGTTGGGCAGGCTTTCGCGGCCTGGGCGGCCTTCGTGACGCCATGCTGCAGGTCGACGACTGTCTCGACTGGAATTTAGCCCTCGGCGGCGGGGCCATGATCGAATGGCCCGAGATCGAGAGGACGCCGGTGTCGCCCATGACCTACCCGTTGCATCTCGAGGGCGCGGTCCGTTCCGCCCTCTGCAGTCCGGACCGTGGGAAATTCGAGGTGGGAATACTCGATTTCCTTCGATACCTGCGCGCCGACAGGCCCTATTCGCCGAAGGAAATCAAGAATTCTCTCGTCCGCTTCTACTGGAGCGTTCTCGGTACAGCCCGGGAAGTCGAGTACGAGAGGTACGCAAGCCTCGCTCAGCATGAGATCCTTGAGCGCATAACCTTCGCCGTAACCTGGGGTGAGCTCGAGGGGGCCATGCTGACGCTGCTGGAACTCTTGCCGATCGATGCGGAGCCCAACCCAGGCGGCTGCTCGGTCGTCCGCCGAGCGCAGAACATCGTTCGTGAATTCTACACGCAGGGCATAACGCTCAACGAGGTGGCGCAGAAGGTCGGCGTCAGCTCGGAGTACCTGAGCGCCCAGTTCCATCGCGAGGCCGGGATCACCTTCAGCACCTACATACGGGATTTCCGCGTCCAGAAGGCGAAGGAACTGCTGCTGGGAACAAGCCTCAAGCTTTTCGCCATCGGGGAACAGGTCGGCTACCGGGATTCGAAGTATTTCTGTCGCGTCTTCAAGGAAGTCACCGGCCAAAAGCCCTCCGAGTATCGCAAGGCGAACAGGTAAAAAACCGAGGTCGACGATAAACTAGTCCACCTTTATTAGCTTTTTTGTCGTTGTGCCCTTGGGAATTGCCCTCCACCATGGTCATCTCACTCACTTTCAAGGAGGCATGAGCATGAAGAGATGGGTTGCTATCGCGATCGCGATGATCGCCGTATGCGCGATGTTCACGAGCGGCGCTTTCGCCCAGTCGAAGACGACCGTGACGGTCTGGACCTATTGGGAAAACGCGCATCAGCAGGAGACTTTGGCCAAGGTCTGCGCCGCGTTCAATTCGTCCCAGAGCCAAATCCAAGTCGTCACGAAGTACATTCCATTCGCGGATTTCAAGAAGCAGCTCTCGATCGGCGCAGCCGCATCGGATCTGCCCGACATCGTGGTGCTCGACAATCCCGATACCGCGTCCTATTCCGCGATGGGGATCTTCGCCGACATCACCGACAAGCTCGCCAGATGGCCCGACCTCAAGCAGTATTTCGAGGGTCCGCTCAATTCCTGCAAGCTCAACGGAAAGCTCTACGCCCTCCCCTTCGGTAGCAACTGCCTCTCCCTGTACTACAACGAGGACATGCTCAAGGCCGCGGGCGTCAAGCCGCCCAAGACCTGGGATGAGCTCAAGAGCGTCGCCGCAAAGACGACCAAGGGCAACGTCCACGGGTTCGGCATCAGCTCGGTCCAGAACGAGGAAGGCACCTTCGGGTTCCTCTGCTTCCTCTGGGGCTCAGGCAACACGTCCTTCCAGATCAACAACGCGAACGGCATCAGGGCGCTCTCGCTGTATCGCGACCTCGCCAAGAGCGGCGCGATGCCCAAGGAAGTCATCAATTGGACCCAGGGCGATACCATGAACCAGTTCATCTCCGGGAACCTCGCGATGATGGTCAACGGGCCTTGGCAGGTGCCAACCATGCGAGCGCAGGCGAAGAACCTGAAGTGGAACGTGGTCCAGCTCCCCGTCGGAGCTAAGGCGGCCTCCGATCTCGGTGGGGAGAATTTCGGGATCATCAACGGCCCCAATGTAGACCAGGCTCTCACTTTCATTAAGTACATCGCCAGCCCGGCCGTGATGAAGACGTATATCAACGAATACGGCTACATCGCGTCGCGCAAGGACGTCGCCGCGACTCAGTTCGCCGACGATCCAGTCATGAAGGTATTCTCGGCGCAGATGGCCTCCGCGCAGCCCCGCGGCCCGCATCCCCGCTGGCCCGAGATTTCCGACGCGCTATCCCTCGCCATGAACGAGGTCATAACCGGCGTCGCTACACCCGAGGCTGCCGCCGCCAAGGCGCAGGCCACCATCGACGCGATAGTCAAGTGATGGAGTTCGAGAAGTAGGTGCAGAAAGATGGCGTGAGCGCGCGCCCGAAAGGGTTGCGCGCTCACGCAGGGACAGCCATGAACCGCATCAAGCGCTTTTTCAGCCATGGGAATATCGGATATCTCTTCGTCCTCCCCGCGGCGATATATATGCTACTCCTCGTCGGATACCCGATCATCAGCAATTTCGTGCTCAGCTTCCAGGACGTCACGGTCACGACGCTCAACAAGGCGTATAAGCCCTTCGTCGGCTTTCGCAACTACCAGACTCTTTTCGGCGACGGGGTGATGCGGACAGCCATCGCCAATACCTTCGTCTTCACCGTTTGCTGCATCGTCCTTCAGTTCGTCGTCGGATTCGCTCTCGCGCTGTTCTTCAACCGGGGATTCTCCGTCGCGAAGCCTGTCCGGGGCCTCCTCATGATACCGTGGATGATCCCGATGACGGTCACCGCGCTGATGTTCAAATTCATGTTCAGCTCGAACGTAGGCATCGTCAATCAGTTCCTGCAAACCTTGGGGGCGATAAAAGAGCCGATCGAGTGGCTCCTCCAGCCCCGGCTTGCGATGTTCTCCCTCATCATCGCGAATACCTGGATCGGGATTCCCTTCAATATGATCCTCATCTCGACCGGGCTGACCACCATCCCCTCCGAGCTTCTGGAGGCGGCGTCCATCGACGGCGCCAACGCGCGGCAGTCCTTCTTCCACATCACCTTGCCTATGCTCAAGCCCGTGATCGAGTCGGTACTGATCCTCGGGTTCATCTACACGTTCAAGGTCTTCGACCTCGTGTTCGTGATGACGAACGGCGGGCCGGTGAACTCCACGCACCTCTTGTCCACCTATTCGTACAAGCTGTCGTTCTCGCTGTTCAAATACAGTCAAGGCGCCGCGACGGCGAATATCCTGTTCCTCATCCTCTTCGTCGTGAGCATCATCTATCTGAAATTCGTGTACGACGATAAGGAGACAAATTAATGGCTGGACCGAAGGCTCCGAAAAACGCCGGGAATGTCGCCTATTCCGTCCTCGCCCTGCTCCTGTTCGCCCTGCTCATGTTTCCGCTGTATTGGATGGTGGTCACTTCGCTCAAGACCGAGATAGAGATCTTCAAGGTTCCGCCGACCCTCGTGCCCCAGGTGCTGAATACCGACTCGTATTTCGCCCAGCTCAAGCATGGCGACTTCAATATGTTCCAGTCGTTCAAGAACAGCTTCGTCATCTCCTCCTGCGTCATGCTCATTTCCCTCGTCCTCGCCATACCGGCCTCCTACGGCATCGCTCGATACCGCTTCAAGGGCAA
>CAWHFT010000238.1:0-4225 GCA_963828175.1 uncultured Spirochaetota bacterium | reverse complement strand
AAAAGACGTGACAGTGAGAATCCTTTGTGCCTCTACGCACGGGGCCGACTCGCCCGAAGCTCTAAAGAGCGCCCCGCCGTCGGTCGTGGCCACATCGACCGCTGCTCCATATCTTCGCAGTCGTGGGCTTCCAGACTCCAAGGTCCGCCAGCTAACGCGTTTCTTGCCAAGGCGCTACTAAGTCCCCATTCTGCCGTCAGATAAGCCACCATGGCACGATCGAGTTCTTGCCATCCAGGGGCAGATATTCGGAAGCGCAGCATACTACTGCACCCTCTCCGAGAGCCTTGCCCGACTCCTCGAGGAATCTGAATGCCGCAATCGCGTCTTTCCCGGGATTGGCACTCTTCTTGATCTCGATCGGGTGGAGCTTGCCGTCCGCCTCGAGGATGAGGTCGATCTCGTTCCGGTCTTTGTCTCGGTAGTAGAACACTGGCGGCTTCTTCCCGGCATTGTACCAGCTCTTCATGATCTCGCTCACGATGAAGGTCTCGAATATCGGCCCGGACATAGCCCCGGCTTCGAGGGCCTCCGGTGTCGTCCACCGTGTCAGGTAGGCGCAGAGCCCTGTATCGAGGAAGTAGAGTTTCGGCGCCTTGATCATTCGCTTCAGATTGTTGCTATACCAGGGCTCGACGAGACAGACGATGCCTGAGGTGACGAGGAGGGACAGCCACTGCTTCGCCGTCGGGGCGCTTACTCCCACATCACGACCGAGGTCCGCATACCGAAGCATTTGCCCCGTGCGTGCCGCCACGGCCGTCAGGAAGCGAAGGAAGGCAAGCTCATCCCCGACTTGGCTCAGGTCCTTGATATCCCGCTGTAGATAGGTCTGCACATAGGACGAATAGTACTGCTCGATGTTCGGCTTATACTCACCGGCATAGAGGGCCGGCATGCTGCCCCTGTGGATCGCCTGGAATACTTCGGGAAGCATGCCTCGCGCCGCCTCCTTCCGCTTTCCAGATAAGATGCCTTGAGTCGGGAGGAAGGGCATGCTTAGCCGCCCGGCTATCTCGGTCTGCGACAGGCCGAGGAGCTGCATGATGCCGACCCTACCCGCCAGGGACTCGCTGACGTTCTTCATGAGATGGAACATCTGGGAACCGGTCAGCCAGTACGCGCCCTTCGCCTCACCCCGATCCACCCGCATCTTGATATAAGGCAGGAGCCCCGGCGCGTACTGGATCTCGTCGATGATGACGGGAGCCTCGAAGCGCTCCAGGAAGAGTGCTGGCTCCTCGACGGCAAGCTGTCGTAGAAGGGGATCATCGAGGGTGACATAGCCCCGTCCTTGCTCCGCAACATGCTTGAGGAGAGTCGTCTTCCCGACCTGCCGAGGCCCCGTGACGAGAAGAACGGGGAAGGTATCCGCTATGGATCGGATATATGACTCGCTGGCCCGCTGGATATACATTTCAGGCACCTTCCGCATGTTCGACTAAAGTAACGTCAGACTTTAGTATAGCCATACCCCGACAGCTAATCCAGTAGAATCGGCAACGCAATGACCCCGCCCTTGTTCCATAACGCAGGCACTTGTTAACTGAAACTGCCTGGAGTCGCACACATATCTTTCCTAGGCCTACGGCTGAAATTTCGTACTCCTTGGCCAAGTCGGTCAATGTCCTCGTCCAAACGAGAAACAACATGAGAAGGTCGGCATCGACGAGATGGCCATCGGCTCGGGCCAAATAAACGAGGCCGTCCAGGGCGTCAATAAGCTAACGCAGGAGACGCTTGAGCACATCCGGAATCTGTCGGCCGGAGTCGACCAATTCAAGGTCGGTGAGGAAAGCGCCGAGGGCGCCTAATTCATCGTGGCGAAAGCGAAAAAAAATGGAGACAAGACGGCCTCTGGAATGTTAAATTGGACTGCATCATCATGAAGGGTTCAAAGAAAGCCGCCTATTCGTTTCTTGTCCTCCTCGGAGTCATCAGCCTCTTCTCCGACCTGACGTATGAAGGTGCACGAAGCATTCTAGGCCCTTTCCTTCTGCTCTTAGGAGCCTCGGCCGCAACAGTAGGTTTCGTCTCAGGATTGGGAGAACTAATCGGCTACGCTCTCCGGCTCGCTTCAGGATTCATAAGCGACAAGACGCACCGTTATTGGTTCATGACCATCATGGGCTATATCATAAATCTGTTCGCCGTGCCGGCACTCGCGCTGGCGCCGGGTCTGGGTTGGGTCTTCGCCTGTGGCCTCATCGTGCTAGAGCGTTTCGGGAAAGCGATCCGGCACCCCGCGAAGAACACGCTTTCGTCCTTCGCAGCCAATGAGGTCGGCGCGGGAAAAGGCTTTGCCTTGCAGCAGGTCATGGACCAGTTCGGCGCCGTCATCGGGCCGATCATGCTTTTCGCCGTCCTCACGCTCAAATCGGGCGAGGACAAGCTCTCGGCCTATTCCCTCTCCTTCCTTCTTCTCGGAATTCCCGGTCTCCTCGTAATCGTCCTGCTGATAGTGGCGAAGATCAAGTATCCGAGGCCCAACGAACTGGAGACAGCGAAGGAGGGAAACTCGAGTGCAAAGCTTGGCAGGGCGTATTGGTTCTACCTCGCCGGAATCGCCTGTCTCGCGGCAGGCTTCGCAGACTTTCCCCTCATGGCCTACCATTTCGTGAAGAAGGAAATACTCCCTGACAATATCGTACCAATATTGTATGCGGTCGCAATGGGAGTCGATGCGCTTTCCGCTCTTTACTTCGGGAGGATGTACGATCGGCGGGGAATCGGGGCAATCATCATCGCTTCGTCGATCTCGGCATTCTTCGCGCCGTTCGTATTTCTCTTCCGCTCCCCGGGCTTCGCCATATTCGGAGTCATGCTTTGGGGCATCGGGATGGGAGCTCAAGAGTCGATACTCAAGGCTGCGGTCGCGTCCATGGTGTCAAAAGCCCGTCGGGGTACGGCCTTCGGAATCTTCTATGCAGGCTTCGGCGCGATGTGGTTTTTTGGAAGCTGGGCCATGGGACTTCTCTATGAGCGATCACTCATCGCCCTTGTCTTTTTCTCGGTGGTCATGCAGCTTGCAGCGCTCCCGTTCTTCTTCAAAACAAAGGCGATGCTCGGCCTCGATCGCCCCGCTCAAAATTAAAAAATGCGATGACGCATTCTTGACAGCTCGGCCATAGTGATCGACGTTTCTTACAGGAGGATCCAATGAAGAAAATTCTTCTCTTTTGCTTTTTGATTCCGTTCACGGTGTCGGTATTTGCCGCAGGCCACCCAAACCTTCGCGAGGCACAGAAGCTCATCAACCAGGCATTCGATAAGGTCAGCGCGGCCCAGAAGGCGAACGGCGATAAACTCGGGGGATTCGCGGCGCAGGCGAAAGATGCTTTGGCACGCGCCAAAGAAGAGATCAGGCTTGCGGCCGAAGCTTCAAATACCGCGTCGGATGCCCAAAAAATGTTCGGCGCCATCGGGGCGTTGTTCGGCGGAGACCGAGACACCTCACCGGCGATGAATGTGTTGCGAAGGAAGCACCCGAATCTTGCCGAAGCCCAAGACCTGATCTACGACGCACATGAAAAGATCAGAGCGGCTGAGCACGCCAACGAATTCGACATGGAGGGACACGCGAAAAAAGCATTGGATTTCTTGGCAAGCGCCGCCGACTCGATCAAGAAAGCGGCCGAATATGTCAACTCACACTAGAGGTAGCTAAGCAATTCGGTCGTTGAGCCTTTCGCCATCAGGGAGGTGGCTGGCCCCGGAGGCCGAGCTCCTCTCGGTCGACATGATCTGGGACTTGGCGCCGCACAACGCGTTCACGGACCTCGTCAGGCATCGCGGCGAGTGGCTGTGCACGTTCCGCGAGGCCCGTTTCCACGCGCTGTGTGCGGGCAAGGTCCGCGTGCTCCGCTCGAAGGACGGAGAGCGGTGGGAGAGCGCCGCCCTGGTCGCCGAGCGCGGTATCGACCTTCGCGATCCGAAGTTCTCGAAAGCGCCCGGCGGGAAGCTCGAGTTGCTTATGGGCGCCAGCCCCGTCCGAAGCGGCCGCTACGAGGGCCGAAGGCCTCGGGTGTGCAGGTCGGAGGACGGCCGTTCCTGGACTCGCCCGACGCCCGTCGCCGAGGAGGGCGACTGGCTCTGGCGCGTCGAGCGTTCAGCGGGCACGAGCTACGGGATCACCTACCGCCTGCCGAGCCCGCGGCGCTGGACGGTCGCCCTCCTGGCGAGCGCGGATGGCCTGGACTACCGCGAGATCGCCGATCTCGGCGTG
>CAWHFT010000237.1:0-8507 GCA_963828175.1 uncultured Spirochaetota bacterium | reverse complement strand
GTAGCCCCTCGACTCGCTACGTATTGCTCCACTGCTTCCGCGGGCCCGCGGTGCCGCCGGTGGCGCCGGAGCTGGCCGCCCTCCGACTAAGGGCGTTCTTCCGCTTGGCGGCGAGCATCCCCATCACCAGCGACGAATGCTCGAGCTCGGTCTTCCTGAGCTGGGGAAACGTCGCGCCCAGGCTGAGCTGCTCGCCGTCGCCGGCGTAGATGCCGCTCATCAGCGGCTCGATGAGCCGGTCGTAGAGCTCGGCGCCGAGCCTCCTGCGCACGAACTCCGCCAGGCTCTCGTCCTCCTCGCTTCGTCGCGGCGGGATGAAGAGGTCCAGTCCCATCCGCAGCTTGCCGAGCGGGGAGATGAGCCGCGATTTGACCATGGGACCGAATCGCGAAGGGATGAGGCCGGTGAGTCCCTCCGGCATTTCGTAGAGCCGCCCGCGCCGCATCACGTAGGTGCGATGGATGTCCGGGTTCGTGCCATGGAGCCGCGCTTCGATGCCGAGCTCGCGACACAGGAGGATGCCGGCCGGCTTGTAGGAGAGGAAGGTGTCGGGTCCACCCTCGACGACGAAGCCCTCGACCCGGTCCGTTACGATCTTCCCGCCCAGCCGCGCGTCGGCCTCGACGAGCAAAATCTCGACTCCCGGAGCGAGCTGCTTGATCCTGAATGCCGCGGCGAGGCCGGCAATGCCGCCGCCCGCCACTATCACGCGTTGCTTTTTCATTCTTTCCTTCTCTAGTCATGGTGTTGAAAAAGGCTGTTATAGGCTCGGCGCCTTCAACTTCTTTATGACGGATTCCAGCGGGGCTTTGAGCTTGCCGCGTGGATTCGCGGGATACCATCCGCGCTCGACGCGAGTCGCCTGGGCTCGAAGCTCGGTCGAGCCCCAGATCACCGAGGCCCCCGCGATGCCGAGGACCGCGGAGACCGCGGCGACGTGGACGAACAGCGACGCGCCGACGGCGAGAGCGCCGACGGCCATGAAATAGGGCCACCACGTCCAGCCGAGCGCGTACTCGGCGCGGATGACCCAGAAAAAGCCGAGGCCTATGACGGCCAGGGCCGCGAGGCCGAAGAGGGGGCCGGCAAATTCATCGAGGCGCCGCCTTGTCGCCGCCAAGCGCTTCCGCTCGAGCTTCGCCGAGCGCGTCGCGGTGGCGCGGGTTAGCGGGGTTGGCTCTCGCCCTTCCCGCCATCACCCGCTTCCATTGCCGCCTGAGCTCGATTGCGTCGTAGATGAAGGTCATGCCGAGAACGCCGGCGGCCGCCGATAGCGCAAGGCTCGAGCTCGCGAGGGCGAGAGCCTCGAAGGCGCAGCCCACGGCGACGAAGAGCGATGCCGGCAGCCAAAGCCGCCTCGCCCTGTACTCGATCGCGCGTACGGCGACATGGCCGATCCAGACCCCGCCAAAGGTCGAGGCGGCGGCGGCCAGTCCGGCGAACTCCAGGGCGGCCATCCTCAGCGCGCCGAGAGCTCGTGGACCATCTCCACGACTGCCTTGACGCTGTCCACGGGGGTCTCCTGGAGAATTCCATGGCCGAGGTTGAAGATGTGCCCGCGCCGGTTCCCCGCCTTGGCGAAAACATGGCGCACGCGCCGCTCGAGCTCGGGGAGGGGAGCGAAGAGCGCCGCCGGATCGAGATTGCCCTGGACGCCCTTGCTGGGCCCGACGGCCTCCCAGCCTTTCGCGAGGTCGGTCCGCCAATCCAGGCCGATCACGTCGCCTCCGGCCTCGGCGATGAGAGGGAGAATGCCGGCCGTCTCCGTGCCGAAATGGATCGAGGGCGCGCCGCGGCGCTTGACCGCGTCGAGGACGCGCTTCGAGTACGGCATCGCGTACTCGCGGTAGTCCTCGGGCGACAGGCATCCGACCCAGCTGTCGAAGAGCTGCACGACATCGGCGCCCGCGTCTATCTGGGCGACGAGATATTCGGCGACGAGGTCCGCGAGCTTGCCCAGGAGGCCGTGCCAGGAGCGCGGCGCGCCGTACATCAGGCGCTTGGTCTTCGTGAAGCTCCGGGACGCCCCGCCCTCGATCATGTAGCTCGCCAGGGTGAAGGGCGCGCCCGCGAATCCGATGAGGGGCGTCGTGCCGCCGAGCTCGCGCTTGACGATGGACAGGGCCTCCATCACCGTGCCGAGCTCGTCGCGCGGGCTGACGACCCGGAGAGCGTCCACGTCGGCCTCGCTCGCTATCGGGTTGTGGATCACCGGGCCCTCGCCTTTGGCGAACTCGAGCTTCATGCCCATCGGAACGAGGGGGAGGAGGATGTCGGCGAAGAGAATCGCCGCGTCGACGCCGAAGGCGCGCACGGGCTGCAGCGTGACTTCCGCGGCGAGCTCGGGCCTGTCGCAGATTTCGAGGAGGCTGAACTTGGCCCGGATCGCCTGGTATTCCGGCATATAGCGTCCCGCCTGCCGCATGAACCAGACGGGCGTCGCGTCGACCTCTTCGCCCCGGCACGCCCTGAGGAAGCGATCCTTCAAGCCGAGGTTCCCTCGTCGTAGCCCGCCGGAACGTAGACGCAGGCGGGGTCGGTCTCCAGCATGTCGCCGGTGATGGCGTAAGCCCTGCCACGCTGGCCCCCGCAGACTACCTTGTACTCGCAGGCGCCGCACCTGCCCTTGAGCAGGGACGGATCGCGCAGCCGCTTGAACAGCGGATCGTTCCGGTAGACGTCGACGATGTCGGCGTCGCGCACGTTGGCCGCCGCCACGGGCAGGAAGCCCGACGGCATGATGTCGCCGCGGTGGGAGATGAAGAGAAAGCCGCGTCCGTCGTTTACGCCCTTTACCGGCCGGTTGAGGCCGTCGGCGTATTGAAAGCCCGCGCCCTGGAAGGTAGTCTCGATGGCTCCCTGCTCGGCTTTCCTCCGCTCGATCGCGACTCGGCGGTACATGGGCGCAGCGGTCGACTTGATGTCGAAGTCCTTCTTCAGCGAGAGATCGTAGAGCCAATTGAAGAGCCGCTCGTGCTCCTCGGGGGATATCATGTCGTCCATCTGCGCGCGGCCGGTGGGCACGAGGAAAAAGAGACTCCACTGGACCGCGCCGGCTTCTTTGACGAATTGGACCATATCGGGCAAGAGCCCGAGGTTGTGCCGGCTGACCGTCGTGTTGATCTGGGCCGAGAGCCCGATCGCGAGGGCGTTCCTCAGGATGGCCATCGTCCTCTCCCAGGACCCCGCGACCTTGCGGAAGCCGTCGTGCAGCTCCGGAGTCGGGGCGTCGAGGCTGAGCGCGATGCGCTTGATGCCCGCCGCCATCGCCATCTGGAGCTTCTCCCTGGTGGCGAGCTTGGTCGCCGTGGGAGTCAGCGAGCAGCGGAGCCCCAGACTCGTCGCGTAGCCGATGAGCTCGAAGAGGTCCGGCCGCATCATCGGATCGCCACCGGTGAAGACGAGGATCGGGCTGCCGAATTCCTTGATCCGCTCGATGAGGCGCTTCGCCTCGGCCGTGTCGAGCTCGGCGGGGTCGCGGGCACGCTGGGCGTCGGCGCGGCAGTGCACGCAGGCGTAGGAGCAGGCCCTCGTCACCTCCCAGGCTATCGTAAAGGGCGAGAGGTCGAAGTCGGCCTCCGCCATCCTCCCGTCGTGCAAAGCTCGATCGGCGGAGCCGCGCTCGGCTGAGCCCCGCTCGGCGCCCTTTATCGTATCCATCGTGCAGCATCCTTTGCGTGGTAGGTGACTATCAAATCCGCTCCGGCCCGTTTGATCCCGGTGAGGATCTCGAGGGTCACGCGCTCCTCGTCGATCCATCCGTTGCGCGCGCCGGCCTTCACCATGGCGTATTCCCCCGAGACGTTGTAGGCCGCGACCGGCAGCTCGGGGAAGAGCTCGCGGGTCTGCCGGATGACGTCCAGGTAGGCGAGAGCGGGCTTGACCATGAGCATGTCGGCGCCCTCGGCTACGTCGAGGCGGGCCTCGCGGACGGCCTCGCGGACGTTGGCGGGGTCCATCTGGTGGCTCGTGCGGTCTCCGAAGGTTGGCGCGCCCTCCGCGGCGTCGCGGAACGGCCCGTAGAATCCCGACGCGTACTTGACCGCGTAGGACAGGATCGGCAGGTGAGCGTAGCCGGCGTCGTCCAGAGCGGAGCGGATCGCCCCCACCATTCCGTCGATCATGCCCGAAGGAGCGACCAGGTCCGCGCCCGAGACTGCATGCGAAACGGCGACCTTCGCGAGCACGGGCAGGGTTTCGTCGTTGAGGACGTAGCCCTCCGGCAGCCCGGGATGGTCGCCGTGGTTGAGCAGTCCGCAGTGCCCCGACTCGGTATACTCGCAGAGGCAGACGTCGGTCGCCACTACCAGCGCCGGCGAGGCCCGCTTCAGCTCGCGGATCGCCTGCTGGACGATGCCGTCGGAGGCGAAATTCTCGCTGCCGATCGCGTCCTTCGCCGCCGGAATGCCGAAGAGGATCACTGCCGGCACGCCAAGCGACGCGAGCTCCTCGGCCTCCCTGGCGAGCTGGTCGATCGAAAGCTGAAAGACGCCCGGCATCGACGCTATTTCGCGCCGGATGCCTTCCCCGTGGACTACGAACAGCGGGTAGATGAAATCGTCCGGGGAGAGCCTGGTCTCGCGCACCATCCGCCTGAGGCCTTCTCCGTTCCTGAGCCGTCTCGGCCGAACTGGCATCGGATTTCCAGGGCTCATCGGGTTCCTCCAATATTCGACTAGGGCGGACAAGAGGCCCTCCGCGCTGTGATCGGCCGCCGTGACACCCACGGCGAAACCGAGCTCCCTCGCGGCGTCGGCCGTCGTCGGCCCGATGCAGGCGACGAGGGCGTCGCCGATGCCGCCGGGGCCGCCGACGATGGCCGCGAAATTCCTTACGGTCGACGGGCTCGTGAAGAGCACGGCGTCGACGCCGCGCTCCAGCTCGGCGAGGGCGGCGGGCTCGGGCCTCGCGGCCACGGTTCGATAGGATACGACTTCGTCGACTATCGCGCCAAGGGCGCCCAGATCCCTTCCCACGACGCCGCGAGCGATGTCGGAGCCGGGCACGAGGACCCGCTTCCCGCGAACCTCGCCCATGCAGGCGGCGACGCTCTCCAACACGGCCTGGTCGGGCATCGCGGCTACCGCGATCCCGCGCTCCTCGAGGGCCTCGGCGGTCGCCCTGCCGATGGCCACGCATTTCCACGACACATGCCCGGAGCGCCCCGCGGACGCGTCGGCGAAGGCTTGGGCCGCGTTCGCGCTGGTGATGACCACGAAATCGTAACCGCCTAAGTCGCGCAACGCGGCTTCAAATTCGGGAAAGGGCCCCGACCTGTCCGCCTCGATCGTAGGAAAGGCGATCGGAATCCCGCCCAGCGCCGCTATGGCCTGGGCGAGCTTCCCGCCGCGCGAGCTCTGGCGGGTGACGGCGATCCGCTTGCCCTCGAGCGGATGTCCGCTCAGAGAGGATCTCCGCGCCCCCTGGTCCAGGGCCTCGCTCGCCAGGCGGGCGCCGAGCTCGAGGCTCTCGCGGCCCCGTCCCTCGACGCGAACCGAGGCTTTCCCGTCGGGCGAGGCCACCAGGCCGGTCAGGACGATGTCGCCCCCATCGCCGACGAGACCGATTGCGGCGATCGGCGCGGAGCAGCCTCCGCCGAGCCCCAAGAGGAAGGCCCGTTCGGCGGTCACCGCGTCCCGGGTCCGCCGGTGGTCGAGGGGCCAGCCGGGCCAGGGTCGCATCGTCGCGTGAGCGGCATTGGATGCCGAGCGCGCCCTGACCTGGCGCGGGAAGCATGCAAGCGAACTCGAGATACGAGCGTATGGAGGCCGCCCGGCCCAGGCGCGTGATTCCGGCGGCGGCGAGAATGATCGCGTCGTACTCCCCGGCCATCGCCTTGGCGATCCTCGTGTCGACGTTGCCGCGCAGCGATTCGAGCTTGAGGTCGGGACGGAGGATCAGAAGCTGCGCTCCGCGCCTCAGGCTGGAGGTGCCCACTTTCGCTCCCGGCGGCAGCTCCGACAGGGTCCCGAATCTCGCCGAGACGAAGACGTCGCGGGGATCGGCGCGCTCGGGGATCGCGCCCAGAGCGAGTCCCGGAGGATTCTCGACGGGAAGGTCCTTGAGGGAATGCACCGCGACGTCGATATCGCCGGCGAGGAGGGCGCGCTCGAGCTCCTCGGTAAAGAGGCCCTTGCCGCCGATCTCGGGCAGGCTCTTGTCCAGCATCCGGTCTCCCGAGGTCTGAAAGCTCACCAGGCGGCAATCGAGGCCCGGCCAGAGCTCCTGAAGCCTCGTCTTGACCCAGTCGCTCTGCCATCGCGCCAGGGCCGAGCCCCGCGTCCCGATCGCCAGCGTTCCGGCATCACTCGGCATCGGTCTTCCCCTCGGGCAGATCGAAGACATGGCGCACGGCCGCTGCGTAATCGGCGGCGAGGCTGTCCCCCGCCAGAGCCTTGAGCCGGAGCGTCGGCTCGTGCAAGAAGCGGCTCAGCACCGATTTGGCCAGGAATTCGACCCTGGCCCGGTCCTCTTCCGGCAGGTGGGCGAGGTGGCGCAGAGTCTTCTCGGTCTCGGCGAGGCGGATGGCCTCGGCCTTGGCGCGCAGCGCCGTCACGACCGGAATCATGTCGAGCGAGCCGACGTAACGCATGAACTCGGCCGCTTCCTCCGCGATGATCGCCTCCACCGCGGGGATCGCCACGCGGCGCTCGGCGAGGGAATCCTCGAGACGGGCTTCGAGATCGTCGATGTCGTAGCAGTGGGCGTTAGCGACCTCGCGGACGGCGGGGTCCACGTCGCGGGGCACGGCGATGTCGATGAAGATCAGGGGCCGCTCGGGCCGCTTCGCCAAAGCCTCCCGCGCCAGCTCGGAGGTAACGATGAAATGAGGCGCGCCAGTGGACGTGATGACGATGTCGGCCGCCTCGAGGGCTTCGGCGATCCGGTCGAAGCCGAGGGCGTCGGCGTTCCAGGTGCGGGCGAGCTCTTCTGCCCGCTCCCTCGTCCGGTTCACCACGGTGATATGCTTGGCGTCGCGGTGCCGGAGCGCCTCGACGGCGAGCTCGGCCATCTCGCCGGCCCCGATGACCACGATATGGGCCTCGCCGATATTCCCGATCTTGTCGGCCGCCAGCCTCGCGGCGACCGAGCTGACCGATCCGGGATTCCTGCCGATCGCGGTCTCGGTATGGGCCCGCTTGCCCGCGTGGATCGCCGCCCGGAACAAAGCCGAGACGATCGGCCCCATCGCGCCGTACTCCCGCCACATATCGTAGGAGCTAGTGACCTGGCCCAGTATCTGCGTCTCGCCGAGCACCATGGAGTCCAGGCCCGAGGCGACGCGGAACAGGTGGCTGACTGCCTGGGCTCCCTCGAGGCGCAAGCTGATCGGCTCGAACTCGGCCACGCTCACGCCCGTGGCGTCATGGATGAACTCCGAGACATCGCCGAAATCGCCGCAGGTGGACACCGCGTACAGCTCGAGGCGGTTGCAGGTCGAAAGGACGGCCAGCTCCGAAAGTTCCAGGCATGAGCCCGAGGTGCGCACCGGCCCCACGCGAGCCAAGGCTTCCTTGAGCCGCTCGGGGGAGACGCTGAGCCTCTCCCTGAGCTCGACGGGCGCAGTGTGATGAGAAATGCCTAAGCAAAGAATGTGCATTCCGTTCCTGTGTACACTAATCTGCCGACTTTGTGAAGATACTTGAGTATTTGACTAAGGGAATGAGCCAATTTCAAAAGTCGTCCGACTTTTGAAAAAGCCTCGAATAGCCAAAGAACGCCCCCGCGTCGCGTCGCCTCGGCGGCCATCGCGAGCGGGGGTTATTCAAAGGCGACTAGAAATTGGCCGGAGCGGCCTTGACGCTCATGACCCCGGAAGCCTGGTCGTACTTGTGGCAGTTGAGGCAGCTGCCCTGGTAGACCTGGACGAACACGTTGGTCGCGGGATTTTGGAAATGCATCTTGTGCACCACGATGTTGAGGGCGGGGATCTTCCCCCCGGCCTTGTGGCACATCATGCAGTCCGTCGGCACGGTCTTGACGATCTTGGAGATGTCGGGATGCTTGACCCCCTTGAGCGCCGCGAGGCCGGTCGTGATCCGATAGTCCTTGCCCGCGCCCTCGTTGGCGTGGCAGTCGATGCACCCGTTCGGGTGCTGGTCCGCCGCCGTCAGTCCCGGGATAATGACGGGGTTCGTGGCTGCGCTCAGGCTGACGGTCATAACCGTGGCGCAGGCGACCGCCATCGCCAGCGCGACCACAGATTTCATCTTCATGATAGATACCCTCCTTATTTTTTCCGCGCAAGGCGATTACGGCCGAGGCGGCTTTAGCGACCGTAGCTGTGCAGCCCGGCGAGCAGGTAGTTCACGCCCGCGAAGGTGAAGATCGTGAAAACAAAGCCGACGATCAGGAGGATCGCCGAGAATCCGTCCCTTGAGCTTCATGACGAGCCTCGAATGCAGGAAAGCGGTGTAGACCAGCCAGGTGACGAGGGCCCAGGTCTCTTTGGGGTCCCAGCTCCAGTAGCTGCCCCAGGCGGCCTCCGCCCAGATCGCCCCGAAGTT
>CAWHFT010000236.1:0-4994 GCA_963828175.1 uncultured Spirochaetota bacterium | reverse complement strand
TTTGTCTCGGTTCGGCGTCATTCCTAATCCCTCGGTGCTCCTGATGCTGCGCCACGGCGGCTCGGCCTTTGGACTGGACTGTGAGGAGACGCCCCGCTCAGTCCTCCTTCCGCCCTTGCCCCCGGCTCCCGGCCATGTTCCTGTGTCGCCGCCGCCGACGTATTGCTAATTACCGCAAGCGCGGAGGGAGAGCGGCAGGCGGCGCGCCTCTCGCCTCGATCTATCGAGGCACTTCCGAGCGGCTCAGGGCCATAGTCATCACGATGTCGGCCACCATGCTGTCCATGCTGCCCCTTGCCCTCGACCTGTCGCGTCGCACGACGCAAGGCAGCATGGCAGTCGCGATAATCGGCGGTCTCCTCGTCTCTACGACGCTGACTCTCTTCGCCGCGCCGATGGTCTTCTATCGCTATCTCCGGAGTCGCCATGTCGGCGCTTGAGTCTTGGCTCTCGAGGCGGGTGCTTATCGTTGCCCTGCTCATCGGCCTTTCGGCCTTCGCCGCTTTCTTTCTGGCCCGCGCCAAGCTCGGACAAGCCTCCGAAGGAGCGCGCTCGACCTACTCCGTCACGATCGAGCACTTCGGCGTGGATTGCCGCGAGATCGAGCGCAGCATCGCCATTCCGCTGGAGAACGAGCTCGGGGCGATCGCGGGGATCCGCGAGATCCGCTCGACCTCCGAGTACGGCAAGGCGCGCGTGACGGTGACCGCCGAGACGGGCGCCGACGCTTCAGCCCTCTATCTGCAGCTCCGCGACGCCGCAGACCGGGTCTACCGCGCCTTGCCCCGCTCGGCCCAGAAGCCGCGGATCGGCAGCTCGGGGTCCTCGCAGAGCCCGGTATTCGCGGCCTCGATCCGCGCGCCCGGGCTCGGCGAGGAAGCGCTCCGCGAGCTGGTCGACAAGGAGATAAAGCCCGCCTTCGAGAAGGTCGAGGGGGTAGGCGAGATCGAGGTCGGCGGAGGCGAGGTCCGTGAGGTCCACGTCCTCGTCGATCCGGCGAAAGCTTCGGCTCGCGCCCTGGCTATTTCCGGCATCGCCGAACAGATACGGCGGCAGGACCTCATCGGGCCCTTGGGCACCCTGCGCGAGGGCGCGGTGGACATCCCCGTCGCGGTGCACGGGCGGCTTGGCTCTCTGGAAGAGCTCTCCGCTTTGAGGCTCGCCACCTCCGGCGGCACACTGAGGCTGGGCGATGTCGCGATGGTCGCCTACGGCAGCCGCGAGCCTGAGAGCGTGAGCCGCGTAGACGGCGAGAAGATGATAGTGCTTTACGCCCAGAGCGCGGGCACCACCAACCTGGTCGTCCTTTCCCGCGCGCTGCGTCCCAGGCCGCGTACTGGAGCGGCCGGGGAATCGCGGTCGATGTCATCCTCGATACTGGCAAGAACCTCGAGGCTGCCCTCGTCGAGATTGTCAGGGCCATGGCGCAAGGAATCGCGGCTGTCCTGGTCGTACTTCCCTTCGCGCTGCCCGATCTCCGGAAGCTCGCCTCCCTGTCGCTGGCCGTCGTCCTGGTCCCGCTGACTGCCGCGGCTGCGCTATCGGCGCTCGGTCTCGGAATCGACGAGTTCGCGTTGTCAGGCCTCGCCGTGGGACTCGGGACGATCGTCGACAACGGCGCAATCGTGGTCGGCCTCGAGGATGCCGCTGCGCTCTATCGAATCCTGCCTTCCTTGCGCGCGTCTTTACTCACGACTCTCATCGTCCTTGCGCCCTTGGCATTCCTCGAGTTTGTAGCCCCGGGCATCAGGCAATCTCCCTGTCCATGTCCGTACTTTTCGCGACGGCTTTCGCTGGCACGACGCTCATCCTGCCCGCCTTCACCATCCCTCGCCGCGGTTCCGATCATCCTCGCCGCGCTCGCAAGGGCATGTTCCGCGTCCCGCCCGTCTCGGCCCGCAAGGCCCTGCGGCTCATGTACTCGGCGATAAAAGCGGGCGTGACTCGTCCTGCGCCATTTCTCGCCGCCGCGATTATCCTGATCGCCGCGCTGTGCGCCGCGGCCTGCCTGATGGGTACGGACTTTTCGCCCGCGATGGAGGAGGACGCCATCTATGCCCACCTCGAGTTCGAGAGCGGCGCCTCCATCGAGTCGACCGACTCGCGGGCGGCGGGTTTCGCCGAGGATGCGCGCGCCCTCGACGGCGTGACTATGGCCGAGACTATCGCCAGGCGCGGGAACGCCGAGCTCGCGCTCAGGTTCGATCCGCGGCTCGCTACGCGCGAGAAGCTCGTCGCGAGCGTGCGCGAGCTCGGCCGTCGCATGCCGGGAGGTTTCGTCTACTTCCCCCGAAGCCGGGGGCGGCGATCGCTCCTACGAGATCGCGGTGCTCGGCGAGGACGACGCTCTCTTGCGCCAGGCGGCGCGGGACGTATCCCGGCTTCTCGACGCGACTTCCTGGGCGCGGCAGGTCGTGCTCAACTTCAAGGACCCGACGCAGGCTCTCGTCCTCGATTTCGACCACGCAAAAGCGGCGGCAGTGGGGATGTCGGCTGCCGGGGCGGCGAACTCCCTCCGCTGGAACCTCTACGGGCCGGTCGCGGTCAAGTGGGTTGCGGGAGACCGGGAGTACGACCTTCGGGTGTTCGACTCGTCGGCCAGGACGATGACGCGAGTCGGGCTGCTCGACGTTCCCGTCAACGCCGGAGCGGACAAGACTCTCAAGGTCGCGGGCCTGGCCAGTCTCGAGGTGGAAGGCGAAGGGGCGAAGATCTACCGGAAAAATCGCCAACGCGCCGCCTTTCTCACCGTGCATGCCTCTGGCGCCTCGGTCGACCAGACGGTCCAGCGCATCAAGGGCGTCCTCTCGCGTGTGAACCTTCCGCCCGGCTATGCCTTCGATCTGGACCGCGGCGTCCTCGAGCTCAAGGAGAGCTTCTCTACGCTTGCGCTCGCTCTTGGCCTGTCCGTTTTCTTGATCTATATCGTGCTCGCCTCGTCGATGGAGTCGCTAGCCTGTCCATTCATGGTGCTGTCGATCCTCCCGACTTCCCTTGCCTTCCCTATGATCGCCTTCTTCGTCCACGGTCAACCCCTCCGGATACCCGCCCTCGTCGGCCTCATCATGCTCTGCGGCATGGCCGTCAACAATTCGATCCTCATAGCCAACGAGATCAGGGCGCGGGGAGGCGACGGCCGCCGCGTCATCATGGCTATCCGCAAGCGGTTGCGACCACTTCTCGTCAGCTCGGGCATGACCGTCGTCGGAACCCTTCCACTGCTTTTCGCTTACGGCGGCGGAGGCGACTTCATGCGATCGATCGCCTTCGTGGTCTTTTGGGGCATTCTCGGCTCGCTCGCCTCGACGTTTCTCCTCCTGCCAGCGTTGGCCGCCGCGTTTCCCCGCGCGTTCAAGAGCTTTCGCATCGCCGCAACCGAAAGGAGCCATCGATGAACCAGAGAATTCTCCGACTCGCCGCCGCCGCGTTCACCTTCACTGCCTGTGCGCCGCGGGAGCCGGCGCCAGAGCGCGCCCCCGACGCCCGGCCTGCAGTCGGGCGCCTTCCTGCGGCGGGCGCGAGCTGGACGAACGAAGTCGCGGTCGAGCAGACGGTCGTCCAAACGATCGGCGGAAGAGACATCGAGTCCAGGCTCTTTTTCTGCATGAACTACCGGTTCAGGCTGATCGGCCGCGAGAGCGACGGCAGCGTCGCCATGGAGGCAGGCTTCGAGCGCCTGGCCATTAGGGCCACTTCGCCCGTCGGCGATTTCTCTTTCGATTCGGCCAGTCCAGCCGGCGCTTCCCCCACGCTGGCTCCGCTCGCCGCGCTCGCGGGCGCGACCTTCCGCTTTCGCCTAGGCCAGGACCTCAAGGTGAGCGGGATCGGGGGCCTCGAGGTCCTGGCCGCTCGGATCGCCGCCGCCGCCAGGGATCCGAGCCTAGCAGCAAGCGCTAGTTCCTTCGTAAACGAAACGTCGATCCGGCAAAGCCTCGAGTCGATCTTTTGTTTTTTCCCGACCGGAGAAGTCGCTCCCGGCGATATTTGGAAAGCGGAATCGACGTTAGGCGGCCAGGCGCCCAGCGTGACGCGCTACGTTTTCACCGACGTGAAAAACGAGAGAGGGCGCCTGACGGAAAAGGTCGAAGGCAGGGTCGAGCCGGCCCAGGCAGGAGGCGGCGCGAACCTTCGAGGCGCGATCTCGGGGGAGGTAGAGGTCGATGCGGATGCCTTGCGGGTCCTTGCGGGAAGCATCGATCAAGAGCTCTCCGGAATTATCGTGGTGCATGGAGTATCCATGCCTATGGAGGTCAAGACCCTTACGACATTCAAATAAGTGTTCTATACTCCACCGACATGTTCAACAGCATAACCGGCCGGCTCAGCGGGAAGCGGGCCGATACGATCTGCATAGACACTGGCGGAGTGGAGTGGGAGCTCGCCGTTCCGGCGCGGTCGGTGGACGACTTCGGGCGGCTGGGCGACGAGGCCCGGGCCTTCGCGTGGCTCCACCACTACGAGGACGGGATGCGCCTCTACGGCTTCCCGAGCGAGTCGGATCGCTCCGTGTTCCGCGAGCTGATGAAAGTCGAGGGCATCGGACCGAAGCAGGCGCTCCGCATACTTTCAGGCATCAAGCCCGAGGCGCTGGGCGCGGCCCTGGAGGCGGAGGACCTGGCCGCGCTGCAAAGGATACCTGGCGTGGGCCGAAGCTCGCCCAGAAGATGATGCTCGCGCTGAAGGGCAAGCTGCTGAGCGACCCGGAGGCAGCTGCGAAGGGCGGAAAGAGCGCGGCCGGCCGGTGGGCCGACGTCGCGCGCGCCTCGCCGACATGGGCTTCGACCGAAAGGCGGCCGAGAAGGCGGTGCTCGCTGCCGCGGAATCAGCGGGGGCCGCGGCCGGGCCCGCCACGCTAGGCGAGAGCTCCGCCTCCGGAGAGCGCGAGCGCGAAATCTTCCGTGCCGCCCTTCTCGACCTCTCCGCGGGGTCCTGAAGCGATGGCGCGAGCGACGGATCCTTCCTTCGAGCCCGAGGAGGACGAGCGCGAGCTCTCC
>CAWHFT010000235.1:0-15654 GCA_963828175.1 uncultured Spirochaetota bacterium | reverse complement strand
AATCATCCAGTGATTCCAGGAAGGAGCGGTGGGAATGCAGGCCGCAAGCTCCTGGATTTCGAGTGGCGCGGGCACGCTGCTCCGGAGTGGCGAAGCGGGGAGAGGGTTTCAGCCTGGCGGGCGGCTTAGCCGCGAGCACCACGCGGGCGAAAGCGAGACGGAGTTCGGGATTCTGCGCAGCGGCGGACTGGGCAAGCCAAAGTTTTGTAATCCTCCTGGGTGCGGTCGGCGCCGTGAGGGTGGTAAACGCCTGAGGCTTCGCCGGATCGCTTGCAGAAGAATACGGGGGATGCCAGCGTTCGCCAAGAGCCAGGAGCACCGGCGAGGTGATGCGGCCTGAGCCGATGGAGACTTACATGGGAGACATTCTCGACGGGGACGGGAGCCGGCGGGCGGCTTCTCGGTCATCGGCCGCAACACCCAGGGGGTCAGGCTGATGGTGACCGAGGAGGCCGAGCGGATCGTTGCGGTGGCAAGGCTGGCCGAGAAGGAAGAAACGGACGAAAGCTATGAAGAGGAGGAAATCCTCCCCGAAGACGAGATGATTGAAGAAGATGAATAGCAGTGGCATACGACTGGTGACGGGTAATTTCTTCCTTTCACCGATCATTTGTCCCGTCACGGAATTTCTTATGGAACGCCGCAAAAAGATCGATGAAAGCCTCAAGGAGCGGCATGGCATTGTCTGTCTCCTGGAACGGCTGAAAAGCGAAAACATAACACTCGACGAGATCGAGGAGATTGGCGTCAAGCTCAAGAAAGCGGGGAAGCGCGCCCTTTCCCCACTGGTGCGGAGGCTGTGGCGGGAGAGGAGCGGCGATCTCATCTCCAAGTATACCTACCTTCTCGACTTTTTCGAGGATGATGTCTGGCTGGATCAACTCATCCAGATAACTCTGCGCCGCAGGGATCTGGAGGAAGATGGAAAAGCTGCGTTTCTGGCGGCACTGGAAGGATATGGCGTCGATGTGACCTCCCCCCTTTTGCGGCGCTCCTGGCGGAAATCGGCGGACCGCTGCAGATGACCCTGCCGAAACTGCTGGATAAGGGAGAGGAAGGCCGCACCTGCTTTCTGGAGGATTTCCTTTTCGCCGCGCCGGAGCTGCGCCGGGCGATTATCCGGGAACTCCCGTATGTCCCGGATCCGCGTGTGCTCTCTCTGCTGGAGGTCCTGCTGAGAATCGATGATCCGGCGATTACCGGAGAAGCCGTCATTGCATCGCCGACGGTCATCGGGCCGACCTTGTAGGCGGCGAACTTGGAATAGTCGACGCCGGCGGCCTTGAGATCGGCGAAAGCGTTCGGATAGTTCTTGATGAACTGCTCGATCTGGTAGTCCTGGAACAGGGAATGCAGGGCATGCCCCGCGCCGCCGGCCTGAAGGCCAGAGGTGACCTTCGCGACGAGATTGTCGGAGTTGCCCAGCTCGACGACGTCGATCTTGACCTCGGGGTGCGCCTTGTTGTAGACGGCGGCCGCTTCCTTCATCGCATACTGGTTGAAGTTGGGGGTTCCAGCACCAGACGCTGATGTTGTTGGTCATCTTCGGCTTATTGGAGCAGGACGCGAGGGTGCCGAGCACGAGCGCCAAAGCAAGCGCAATCGAAAGCGCCGAGAGCACTCTTTTCTTCATGAATTGCCTCCTCGATGAGATAGTGCGCCATTCATATGGCGACGGTGTAATTCTTATGGCATTTGGCGGAAACGGCAAGAGACAGCTGTCACGGACATTCCGGGAGGCATCCGGTACATTTGTCCCGGGACACTACTCGTGGTAGCGGATCTTGTTCGCCAGCTGGATGATCTGGAAGCGGTCCTGCACCTTGAGCTTGGAATAGATCATGCTGACGTGGTTGCGAACGGTGTGCTCGGCCAAGTGCAGGGACGCGGCTATCTGGGCGTTGTCGTAACCAGTGGCGATGAGGGCGAAGACTTCGCGCTCGCGGCGGGTCAGGCTCTCGAACCACTCGAGGCGCTCGGCCACCTTTCGCACCGGCGTAGGATCGTCGGCGAGCAGGCTCTGCATCAGCTTGGCGACGATCTGCGGCGAGGGCAAGATGTTGGACAGCGCCGCTCTTGAGTGCCCGGATCGAGGCGATGAGCTCGGTCGGCGAGATGTCCTTGAGCAGGTAGCCCGAGGCCCCGAGCCGCAGAGCGTTGCGAACGTACTCGTCTTCGTCATAGGTGGAGAGGATGATGATCTTGACTCCGGGTTGCGACTGGATGAGACGCCCGGTCGCCTCCACGCCGTTCATGACGGGCATATGCACGTCCATTAGGACGATGTCGGGGCGGAGCTCGGCGGCCTTCTCCAGTACCTCGCTCCCGTTCTTGGCGAGGCCCACTACCTCGATGTCCTCGGCATAGTTCTGGAGGAAGGTCGAGAGGCTCTCGAGGAAGAGGCTCTGGTCGTCGGCGATGAGCACGCGGATCTTTTCCATGCGGCCTCGAGCTTACACGCCCTCGGGGCGGGCCCTCAAGGGCACCTGGACCGCCTCGGTCCTCAATGGTACATGGACCGAGAGCGAGAAGCCGCCCTCGGGCGCGCGCCCGACGCCGATGCTTCCTCCGAGGGCCCCGATGCGCTCTTCCATGCCGGTCAGGCCGATTCCCTTCACGACCTCGAAGGCTCCCTTGCCATTGTCGGCGATAGTGAGTCGCAGGTCCTCGCCCTCGACCCAGAAATTGACCCGAACTCGGCTGGCCTTGCCGTGGCGAACGGCGTTCGTCAGGGCTTCCTGGACGGTCCGGTAGAGGGCCAGGTTGAGGTCGCGGGCGACCTCGCGCGGCAGGTTCCCGAGGTTCAGCTCTATCTCGATTCCCGTGATCTTGCGGAAGATCGCCACGATCTTGAAGATGGCCCGCGGGCTGTCCACCTCGCCCGGCTGTTCCTCGCGCAGCTTGCGCAGGGCCACGCGCGTCTCGCGAAGGCCCTCCTGGGCCGTCTTGCGAGCCGTGATGAGGATGTCCGTCAGGCCTGCCGGGTCGTCGCGCCTCATGCTCCCGGCGGCGTCCATGAGGGCGATGAGATTGGTGAAGATGTACCCCGAGATGTCGTGGATATTCGCGGCTGATGCGGTTGCGCTCGCGCTCCGAGGATTCCTCGTCGACGGTGCGCGCGTTCACCCTGGAGGTTCCAGGTTGAGCTCGGCGAGCGCGTCGAGATTGGCCTCCTGGGTGCGGATCGTCTCTCGGAACTCCCGCTGGCGCCTCGCCATGCGGCCGATCCACGCGGACATCACGGCGCTGAAAGCGAGCGCAAGGCAGAGCGCCGCGAGCTGGTCGAAGGTCGTCTTGGGAACCGCGTCCGCGAGGCCGCTCGGCCGAAGAAGACCGGCCAGGCCTGGCCGGTCTTCCGGCCGAGCGGCCTCGCGGACGCGGTTCCCAAGACGACCTTCGACCAGCTCGCGGCGCTCTGCCTTGCGTCGCTTTCAGCGCCGTGATGTCCGCGATCGGCCGCATGGCGAGGCGCCAGCGGGAGTTCCGAGAGACGATCCGCACCCAGGATGCCAATCTCGACGCGCTCGCCGAGCTCAACCTGAACCTCCAGGGCTACGCGCGCACCGTCGACGAGGACTGGAGCGCGAGCCAACCGCATCAGCCGCGTATTCGACGACATCTCGGGGTACATCTTCACCAATCTCATCGCCCTCATGGACGCCGCCGGGAGCATGAGGCGCGACGACCCGGCAGGCCTGACGGACATCCTCATCACGGCTCGCAAGACGGCCCAGGAGGGCCTTCGCGAGACACGCGTGGCCCTGCGCAAGCTGCGCGAGGAACAGCCGGGCGAGGTGGACAGCCCGCGGGCCATCTTCAAGATCGTGGCGATCTTCCGCAAGATCACGGGAATCGAGATAGAGCTGAACCTCGGGAACCTGCCGCGTGAGCTCGCCCGCGACCTCAACCTGGCCCTCGACCGGACCGTCCAGGAAGCCCTGACGAACGCCGTTCGCCACGGCAAGGCCAGCCGAGTTCGGGTCAATTTCTGGGTCGAGGGCGAGGACCTGCGACTCACTATCGCCGACAATGGCAAGGGAGCCTTCGAGGTCGTGAAGGGAATCGGCCTGACCGGCATGGAAGAGCGCATCGGGGCCCTCGGAGGAAGCATCGGCGTCGGGCGCGCGCCCGAGGGCGGCTTCTCGCTCTCGGTCCATGTACCATTGAGGACCGAGGCGGTCCAGGTGCCCTTGAGGGCCCGCCCCGAGGGCGTGTAAGCTCGAGGCCGCATGGAAAAGATCCGCGTGCTCATCGCCGACGACCAGAGCCTCTTCCTCGAGAGCCTCTCGACCTTCCTCCAGAACTATGCCGAGGACATCGAGGTAGTGGGCCTCGCCAAGAACGGGAGCGAGGTACTGGAGAAGGCCGCCGAGCTCCGCCCCGACATCGTCCTAATGGACGTGCATATGCCCGTCATGAACGGCGTGGAGGCGACCGGGCGTCTCATCCAGTCGCAACCCGGAGTCAAGATCATCATCCTCTCCACCTATGACGAAGACGAGTACGTTCGCAACGCTCTGCGGCTCGGGGCCTCGGGCTACCTGCTCAAGGACATCTCGCCGACCGAGCTCATCGCCTCGATCCGGGCACTCAAGAGCGGCGCTGTCCAAGATCTCGCCGCAGATCGTCGCCAAGCTGATGCAGAGCCTGCTCGCCGACGATCCTACGCCGGTGCGAAAGGTGGCCGAGCGCCTCGAGTGGTTCGAGAGCCTGACCCGCCGCGAGCGCGAAGTCTTCGCCCTCATCGCCACGGGCTACGACAACGCCCAGATAGCCGCGTCCCTGCACTTGGCCGAGCACACCGTTCGCAACCACGTCAGCATGATCTATTCCAAGCTCGAGGTGCAGGACCGCTTCCAGATCATCCAGCTGGCGAACAAGATCCGCTACCACGAGTAGTGTCCCGGGACAAATGTACCGGATGCCTCCCGGAATGTCCGTGACAGCTGTCTCTTGCCGTTTCCGCCAAATGCCATAAGAATTACACCGTCGCCATATGAATGGCGCACTATCTCATCGAGGAGGCAATTCATGAAGAAAAGAGTGCTCTCGGCGCTTTCGATTGCGCTTGCTTTGGCGCTCGTGCTCGGCACCCTCGCGTCCTGCTCCAATAAGCCGAAGATGACCAACAACATCAGCGTCTGGTGCTGGGACCCCAACTTCAACCAGTATGCGATGAAGGAAGCGGCCGCCGTCTACAACAAGGCGCACCCCGAGGTCAAGATCGACGTCGTCGAGCTGGGCAACTCCGACAATCTCGTCGCGAAGGTCACCTCTGGCCTTCAGGCCGGCGGCGCGGGCATGCCCGACATTTTCCTGTTCCAGGACTACCAGATCGAGCAGTTCATCAAGAACTATCCGAACGCTTTCGCCGATCTCAAGGCCGCCGGCGTCGACTATTCCAAGTTCGCCGCCTACAAGGTCGGCCCGATGACCGTCGGCGACAAGGTCTACGGCATTCCCTTCGACACCGGCTCCACCGGCCTCTGGCTCCGCACCGACTACATCAAGGCCGCTGGCCTCAATCCCGACGACTATTACGGCAAGGCCATGACTTGGTCCGACGTGATCAAGCTCGGCGTCGCGGTCAAGGCCAAAACGGGCAAGCCCCTCCTCGCCTATCAGGGCGACAACTTCGACATGCTCCGCATCGTCGTCCAGTCCACCGGCGGGCAGTTCTTCAACGCCGACGGCAGCCTCAACCTCGGCGGCGACGCTTTCAAGAAGTCCATCGCCATCTTCAAGGAACTCAACGACAAGGGACTCCTCTACACGGTAATCGGTTGGAGCGACTGGATCAACGCGATCAACAGCGACAAGAGCGCCGGCTTCCTCAACGCCATCTGGATGGTCGGCTCCGTGAAGTCGCGCCCCGAGAACAAGGGCAAGTACATGATCATCCCGACCCCGCTCATCGAGGGAATCCCCACCGCAGCGAACGCCTCCAACAACGGAGGCTCGAGCTGGTACGTCTACGACAAGGCCCCCAACAAGGCGAGGGCAATCGATTTCCTCAAGTCAGTCTGGGCGAGCTCGGATCCCGCGGCCCTCGAGTTCTACAACACCATCCTCAAGGGAGCGGGCGCCATGGGCACCTACCTCCCCAGCCAGAGCGGCTCCAACTACACGGCTAACGACGAGTTCTTCTACAAGAGCCAGCCGGTGTACAAGGACTTCGCCACCTGGATGGCCAAGGTCCCCGTCCTCAAGTACACGGCCAATTACGTGGCGATGCGCACCGCCGTGGCCAACGCGGTATTGAAGTACTTCAAGGGCGAGATCAAGACCGTCGACGATACGATCACGGCGGCGGAGGCCGAGTACAAGCAGACCTCGGGCCAGTAGGGAAGGCCTTGAGACCGAGCTTCCGCCGCGCGAGGGACGAGTCCGGCGCGGCGGGGGCCATCGCATGCAACGTCCCCTGGAGGCCATCATGGAGAAGCGAGGGATCTACCAACGCTACCTGAACCGCTTCGGCTGGTTCTGCGTCACGCCGGCTGTCTTGCTGTTCTGCGCGTTCATGCTCTACCCCATCCTCTCGTCGCTCTATTATGTGACGCAGAAGTGGAAGGGCATGACGAGCATCTTCATCGGGCTCGGCAACTTCGCCAGGATGATCCAGGATAAGGTCTTCCAGGAGGCGATCGGCAACAACTTCATTTTCATGGTCATCCAGGTGCCCCTGATGATCTTCATCGCCCTCTTTCTCGCCGTGCTCCTCAACCAGGGAATCAGGAAGATGCGCGGGCCCCTCAGGCTCGCGATCTTCCTCCCCAGCATAACCTCCCTGGTAGTCGTGTCCGTCCTCTTCAGGGTCCTCTTGCAGGCGAACGGCATGCTCAACAACGTCATGATAGCCGCCCATCTCATCCCGGAGCCCATCGGCTGGCTCAGCGATCCCTTCTGGGCCAAGGTGACGATAATCCTGGCGATGACCTGGCGATGGACGGGCTACAATATGGTCTTCTTCCTCGTCGGCCTCCAGAGCATCGACAGCGAGATTTTCGAGGCCGCCGAGGTGGACGGCGCCTCGAAGACCCGCCAGTTCTTCAGGATCACCATACCCCTCCTCGTCCCCGTCATCCTCTTCTCGCTTGTGACCTCGACGAGCGGGACCATGCAGCTCTTCGACGAGCCCAACATCCTGACGATCCAGGGCGGGCCCTCCAACGCTACGATGACGGCCGCTCTCTACATCTACCGTCAGGCCTTCGTCATCAATTCCGATTTCGGCTACGCCACCGCGATGTCCTATATCGTCGTGATCATCTCGGGCATCTTCGCCATCGCGCAGATGCGCCTGCTCGGCGAAAGGAAGGCCAAATGAGCATGGTCAGGACCTGGTCGACCGGCCGCGTCGTGAGTCTCGTCATCCTCCTGATCGTGGCCGCAGTGAGCATCTTTCCCTTCTACTGGATCATCGTGGGCATGAGCCTCAACCCGAACGATGTCATCAAGGGCATCCTCGTGCCGGGCCGCGAGCTCGTCTCGAATTGGAGCAAGGCGACTGCGACCTACAACCTGCCGCTCTATTTCTTCAACTCGCTCAAGGTCGCCCTGCTCACGGTCGTCTTCGGGCTCGTCGTCAATGGCTTCGCGGCCTTCGGCTTCGAGAAGTACCGATCCAAGGCGCGCGACACGGTATTCGGGATCATCATGCTCACGCTGATCATCCCCCAGATCGCGCTCGTCATCCCCATGTTCAGGATGTTCGCCTTCTTCCAGCTGCTCAATACGCACGCCGCCATCGTCCTGCCCTCGGTAATGTCGGTCTTCATAATTTTCTTCATGCGCCAGAACTTCAAGATGTTTCCGACCGAGATCATGGAGGCCGCCCGCGTCGACGGGGCGAGCGAGTTCGCGACCTTCGTGCGCATCGTCAGCCCGTCCATGCAGGCCACCTACGCGTCGGCGTCGATCTACCTGTTCATCAGCCAGTGGAACTCCTTCCTCTGGCCGCTGATCACCATCCTCACCGAGTCGAAGAAGACGCTGCCGCTCTCGATGTTCTCGGTGATGGGAGCCTATACGATCGAGTACGGGGCCCTGATGGTGATCGTCTGCATCTCGGTCCTGCCGGTCCTCGTGCTATTCCTCACGATGCAGAAGCAGTTCGTCGCGGGGCTCCTGGGCTCGGTGAAATAGTGTGTGAATCGAGGCTGAAATGAACCGCGATCTCTTCCATTCCGGGAAGCCCTGGGAAAGCCCCGAGCGCTGCGGAGAGGGGCGGCTGCCGATGCGCAGTCCGCTCATGCCGTTCGCGAGCGCCGCCGCGGCTCTCGACGCCGTCGTGGCGGGCCCGCAGGGCGCCCTCCCGGGCGCGGGCGAGGCCGCGAATCGCTGGAAGCTCGGCCTCGACGGCGCGTGGCGATTCGCGTTGACCGCCAACCCCGAGGCCGTTCCTCGCGGCGTCGGCGGCGCTCCCGGTTTTGCCGACCCGGCCTTCGACGACGCGGGCTGGGCGGACCTGCGCGTGCCCGGCAGCTGGACCCTCCAGGGCTACGACAAGCCCCACTACACGAACGTCATCATGCCTTTCGGCAACGTGCCGCCCTCGGCTCCCGCCGAGCACAACCCGACGGGGCTCTACCGCGTGCGCTTCCAGCTGCCGGCGGGCTGGGAGGGGAGGCGCGTCGTGCTGCACGTCGGCGGGGCCGAGAGCTTCCTCGAAGCCTGGTGCAACGGCTCGCGGCTCGGGTTCTCGAAAGACACGCGGCTGCCGTCCGAGTTCGACCTCACGCCTTTCATCACCGGAGGCGGCAACCTCCTCGCCTTCATGGTCATCAGGTATTCCGACGCGAGCTACGTCGAGGACCAGGACCAGTGGTGGTACGGAGGGATCTATCGAAGCGTCTACCTCTACTCGACGGATTTCGCCTACCTCGCCGATGTCGACGCGCGAGCGAGGCTCTCCGGCGATCTAGCCGTCGGCGTGGTCGAAGCCGCCGTCAAGCTCGGCTTCACGTACGACCCCGCGGCGGGCGCTGCCGTCGCGAGCGCGGCGGCCGAGAAGGGCGCCGCTACGGCAGCTCGCGGCTCGACGGCGGCGGCAGCATCGGTCGAGCCGGAGCCCCTCGCGCGGACCGCCTACGCGCCGGCCGACTACGCCGCCGCGGGCTTGGCGCAGCCGGGCTTGCCGCAAGGCGTCGAGCGCGCGGCCTACTGCGGCGATTGGGTTGTCCGCGCCGAGCTGTATGGCCCGATAGCGCTCGGCTCGCTTTACGGCCCGATGGGCGCGACGCCCGGCGTGCCTGGCAGCGGCCCCAAGATCGCGTCGGCCGAAGCCACGGTCGGCGCCTGCTACCGGCTCTCCCGATGGGAGGCTCGCCTCGAGCTTCCCGCCGCCGAAGTCAGAAAGTGGAGCCACGAGGACCCGGCGCTCTACGCGCTCGTCGTCAGCCTCGTCTCGCCCGACGGGCGCGAGGTGGAGCACTCCGCCTGCGCCCTCGGCTTCCGGCGCGTCGAAGTGCGCGACCGCTCCCTCCTCGTCAACGGCGAGCGCGTCCTCATCAAGGGCGTCAACCGGCACGAGCACGACCAGCGGATGGGCAAGACCCTCGAGCTCGCGGACATGGTCCGCGACATCGAGATCATGAAGCGCCATAATTTCAACGCGGTGCGGCTCTCCCACTACCCCAACGACGAGCGGTGGTACGACCTGTGCGATCGCTATGGCCTGTATCTCGTCGACGAGGCGAACATCGAGAGCCACGCTTACTACGACCAACTCTGCCGCGACCCGCGCTGGGCCCAGGCTTTTCTCGAGCGCGGCATCCGCATGGTGCTGCGCGACAAGAACCATCCCTCGATCATCATCTGGTCGCTCGGCAACGAGTCGGGCTACGGCCCGAACCACGACGCGCTCGCCGGCTGGATCCGCTCCTTCGACCCGACCCGGCCGCTCCACTACGAGGGCGCCGTGCGGCCGGAGTGGGGCGGCGGCGCGCACGACCTCGAGTCCCTGAAGCGCGGGAAGGCCGCCAGCGACATCGTGTCCACCATGTACCCGCCGCTGACGCTCCTCGATGAGTGGTCCCGGACCACCGAGGACGAGCGGCCTTTCATCATGTGCGAGTACTCGCACGCGATGGGCAACTCGAACGGCGGCCTCTCCGACTACTGGGCTCTGATAGAGTCCGCGCAAGGGCCTGCAGGGCGGCTTCATCTGGGACTGGGTCGACCAGGGGATCGAGGCTTTCGACGGGGGCCGCCCTGGCGGCCCCGACGGCCCCGTCGCTCCGAGGAAGAAATACTGGAAATACGGAGGCGACTTCGGCGACGTTCCCAGCGACCTCGATTTCATCTGCAACGGCCTCGTCTTCCCCGACCGGAGCGAGAAGCCGGTCCTCGCGGAGTGCGCCAAGCTGTTCCAGTGCATCGCCGCGAGCTCGGAGCACCCGCTCTCGGGCCGAGTGACCGTCCGCAACAGGCGCTATTTCTCCTCGATCGGGGGTGTCGTCATGCGTTGGGCGATACAGGTCGAGGGCGAAGAGCTCCTGTCGGGCGAGCTTTCCCTGCCGGCGATCGCGCCAGGAAAGGACGCCGAGCTGGACCTTGCCTTCCCCTGGACCGGCGACATCCGCTCGCGCGTCTCCCGCGGAGAGTCCTTCCTCAACCTCGAGTTCTTCTCGAGCGAGCCGGCCGCGTGGGCGCCAGCAGGCCATAGGCTCGCCTGGGACCAGCTCCCGCTCGGGACGGCCCGCGCCGCGCCGAGCGCAGCCGCGCGGCCGCCTGGCTCGGCGGCGCGGGATGCGATCGCCGTCGAGCTCGTGCCCGAGGCCGGCGGCTTCAGGGCCGTCGCGTGGAACGCGGCGCGGAACGCGGCACGAAGCGCGGCCAAGGGCGTCGCGGCCTACGAAGCGGCGATCTCCGAGGCGGGCTTCCTTTCGTCGCTGGCCGGCACGGGCGGGGAACTCCTCGCCGCGCCCTTGACCATGAACCTGTGGCGGGCGCCGACCGAGAACGACGGTCTCAAGATGTTCATGGAGTTTCGCGGCATTCCGGACTTCGCGTGGTATTGCAACGGCAAGGCCATGTACGAGTGGCTCGACGCCGGGCTCGACGAGCTGTCCTTCTCGCTCGCGGACCTGCGCCGCGACCCCGCCTCGCCTCGCGTGTCGATCGTCCACGACGTGTCGAGCAGGACAGGCAGGAGGGTGGGCCGCTTCGGCCAGGACTGGAGCTTCGGCGCCGGGGGCCCCGATTGCTCCTTCCTCTTCGATCTCGACCCGCGACTGCCCGAGTTGCCCAAGATCGGGCTCGCCTGCGCTCTCGCTCCGGGCCTCGAGACGGCGAGATGGTACGGAAAGGGCCCGCAGGAATGCTACTCCGACCGGAAGGCCGGAGCAGCCGTGGGACTGTACGCAGCGAGCGTCGACGCTCTGGGCGTGCCGTATGTCCTCCCGCAGGAGAACGGCAACCGGACCGACGTCCGTTGGCTCGAGCTCTCCGCGGGCATTGGCGCCGGTGTCCCCGACGCCGGCACGGCCGGCCTCAGAATCGAATCTCCCTCGACCTTCGACTTCACCGCGTCCCACTTCGACGCCGAAGCGCTCTGGAAAGCCCGCCATACCTGCGACCTGGTTCCGAGGCCCGAGGTGTCCCTTTGCATCGACGTCGCGCAACGCGGGCTCGGGACGGCCAGCTGCGGGCCGGACACTTTGGAGCGCTACCGGCTGAGGCCCGGCCCCTACGGCCTCGAGCTGTCGCTGCGCGCCACCTGAAGGATCGAGCGAGAGGGCCACCATGGTGATAAATCTGCAATTGCGTAGAGCAATTGCAAAGCAGGCTGTTGGAATGCTTCGAGTATTTCAACAGCCTGCTTGAGGCTGCCCCCTCGCGCTCCCTCTTCCAAATCGCCGCTGGAAATAGGTACTATAAGCTCGGCATGAGCGTCACGCAGCAGGACATTGCGGATCATCTCGAGATCTCGCTGATAACCGTCCATCGAGCGCTTCACAACACGGGCTATGTCTCGACCGAGCTCAAGGAGCGGATCCTCGCCTACGCGAAAGAGGTCAAATACGTCCCCCACAAGGCGTCGCAGGTCCTGGTACGAAACAAGACCCGCAAGATCGCCGTCTTCACTTCTTCCAGGCCTCGCTACTTTTGGAACGACATCAAGACAGGCGTGATGGTCGGCGCCGAGCAAGTCCAGCCCTTCAATTACCAGGTGCACTACCACGCGGTCCCCGAGCGCGATTCGCGCGCCTATCTCGACCTTCTGGAGCGCGAGCTCGACGAGGGCCTGGAGGCCGTGGCCCTCGTCAACCAATGGATCTACGACATGGACGCGATCTTCGCCCGGATCGACCGGGCGGGGATCCCCTATGTCACCCTCAACGTCGACGCCCCGGGCAGCCGACGACGCTGCTTCATCGGCCCGGACTACGCTGCCGGCGGCCGGCTGGCGGCCGAGTTCATCGGCAAGGCCCTGCAGTTCAAGGACGGGCCGCGCGCGCTCGTGATCAACGCCCTGGCGCAGAAGAAGGCCGAGTCGGCCGCTCCGGACATCAACAAGCTCAGGTTCGACGGATTCTCGGAAGTCATGCGCCAGGACTTCCCGCGGATCGAGTGCGTGGCCGATTTCTCGACGACGGGAGTCGCTCCGAGCAAGATCGAGGATCAGATCGAGCGGATGCTCAAAGAGAAGAAGGGCGAGTTCAACGCGATCTACCTCGTCCCGGCCTACAACGCGCAGTTCGACCGGATCATCGAGAGGATTGGCTTCGACCGGGCCGTCATCGTCCTGCACGACCTCGATACCTCGTCCTACCGCTACCTGGAGAAAAGCCTCATCTCGGCCGTCATCTACCAGAACCCAATCCTGCAGGGGTACTACACCGTGAAGACCCTGGAGAACATCCTCGAGGCGGAACGAGGTGCCGCGGACGCTGGCTCGGCGGTAGGGACCATAAATATCGTGCACAGTCTCGTGTTCAAGCAGAACAGGGACTTGTACAAAAACCACTACCTCTTCGCGAAGATGATCGAATAGGCGGCCTTTCCCGAAAATCGCGCTTTACAGCTCGCCGAATATGATATACGTTTATCCTAACGCGCGGCAAATCGCGCAGATTCTCGAAAGTCAGGAGGCGTTCGATGAAGAAAGCAGTCTTTGCTCTCTCGTTATTGCTGGCTGCGGGAGCTCTGCTCTCGGGCCAGGCGGGAGTCACGCTGAAAGTGATGTTCTACAGTCCGGAGCTGACGGACCAGTACAATGACATGGCCAAAGCTTACCAGGCGGCGACGGGCACGGCGCTCGACATCACCGTCCTGCAGGACGACTACAAGACCGTGCTGAGCGCCAAGCTCAATTCCGGCGACATTCCCGATATCTTCATGAGCAGCGCCTACGCGGACAACGCGACCTACAAGGATTACGTCTACGATCTCACCGGCCAGGACTTCATCAAGCAGATCGAGCCGAGCGCCCTTACGGGCGTGACCGTCGACGGCAAGGTGACCGGCTATCCCTTCCTCGTTCAGTCTTACTCCTTCATCTACAACAAGAAGATCTTCGCCGACGCGGGCATCACGACTTTGCCGCGGACGATCAAGGAATACGCCGCGGTGTGCGAGAAACTGCAAGCCAAGGGCATCCAGCCGTTCGCGACCGGCTTCAAGGAGTGGTGGGTGTTCCCGCAGACGGCCTGGCAGGTCCTCGCCTCGATCAAGGATTCCTACGGCGGGGACTACGCCAAGTTCGTGGCCGCGCTCGACTCGGGCTCCCTCAAGTTCAAGAACATCAAGCAGATGGCGGACGTCTTCGACATGCTCGACCTCATCAAGAAGTACGGCGGGCCCAAGCCGCTGGAGTCCGACTTCAACGACCAGTGCGCGTCGTTCGCGGCGGGCAAGGTTGCCATGATCCACCAAGGCAACTGGGCCGAGGACTCGATCAAGAAGATCGAACCCGGATATCGACCTTGGCTTCCTCCTGGGACCGACTGGGAACTCGGCGGCCAAGGCCGGGATCATGTACGACTCGAACCAGACCATCAGGATCGCCAAGGACGGCAAGAATAGGGCCGCGGCCGTCGCATGGCTCAAGTGGCTCACCACCTCCGACTACGGCACTAAGTGGATCCCCGCGAAGATCAACCAGATGTCGCCCATAAAGGGCTCGATGGCGCCCACGGCGACGCTCGCGAAAGAGACCTCGAGCATCCTCGCCAAGGGCGCGCCGAGCTATCCGTGGTTCTATCAGCGGTTCCCGGCGGGCGCCGAGCAGGGCCTGGGGACGATCCTCCAGGGCTACGCCGCCGGCCAGACGGACCGGCAGCAGACGCTCGACGCGCTCGACGCGCTGTACACCAAGCTCGCGAAAGCGGCGCAGTAGGGCACGGCGGAGAAAAACCTCGAACCGCTTTTTGGAAAAGGGAGCGCGAGGGGGAAACCTTTCGTAAAGGTTTCCCCTCGCTCGATCCCCGGAGGAATGACTCGCGATGACTGCAGGAACCAGGAAGCGTTGGGCGCGAGCGGCGGACTTCATCGCCCTGACCGGGCCCGCGATGCTCGTCATAATAATCTTCGTCGAGTTGCCGTTCCTCATGAGCGTGGCGTACTCGTTCACGAAATGGAACGGCCTGGACAAGGTGCCGCAGTTCATCGGCCTGGGCAACTATCGGGAGCTGCTCACCGACGACCCGAACATGGCCAAGGCCTTCGGCTTCACGCTGGGCTTCACGGCCCTGATGGTGGTGCTGACCAACGTGATCGCCCTCCTCCTCGCGGTGGTCCTCGACAGCGACATCAAGGGGAGGAACGTCCTGCGCGCGGCGTTCTACGTGCCCAACATCGTCAGCCTGATCATCATCGGCTACGTGTGGCGCTTCATCTTCTCCAAGGGTTTCGACTCGTTCCTCAACGCGACGCATCTGGGGATCTTCGGCTTGAGCTGGCTCGGCGACGGCAAGCTCGCCTACGGCTCGGTCCTCGCCGTGTCGGTATGGCAGTCGATCGGATTCTATCTCGTCATCTACATCGCTGGGCTGCAGACGGTGCCCGCGGGAGCTGATCGAGGCCGCGCTGATCGACGGCGCGCGGGCGTCGACAAGGTTCTGGCGCGTCACCCTGCCCATGCTGATGCCCTCCGTCACCGTGTGCGTCTTCTATTCGCTGTCGAACGCGCTGAAGTCTTTCGACGTCATCTTCAGCCTCACGTCGGGCGGCCCGGGCACGGCCACGACCAGCATAGCGCTGGACATCTACCGGTCGGCCTTCGGCGACAGCCGCTTCGGCTACGGCTCGGCCAAGTCGGTCCTGCTGTTCGCGCTGATCATGGTCGTCACGCTGCTCCAACTGACGGTCTTCAAGCGGCGGGAGGTGGAGGCGTGAGGCGCGCGGCGTCCGTGCTGGCCGCGGTGGGGATGTTCGTCCTCGCCGTTGAAATCCGGAACGTCGTCGCCCGCAGTGGGCACATGATAGAACACCGCCGGCTTGTAATCCGGCTTGCCCTGCGCGATCACAACAATATGATCCAGAACCACCGTCTCTTCAGAACCCTTTGACACCAGCACGTCCGAGAGAGAGAGAGAGAGAGAGAGAGAGAGAGAGAGAGAGAGAGAGAGAGAGAGAGAGAGAGAGAGAGAGAGAGAGAGAGAGAGAGAGAGAGAGAGAGAGAGAGAGAGAGAGAGAGAGAGAGAGAGAGAG
>CAWHFT010000234.1:0-4119 GCA_963828175.1 uncultured Spirochaetota bacterium | reverse complement strand
CAGAAGCGCAATCCCTGGAACAGCGAGCACGTGAAGAGCCTATGGAAGGCCTTCTCGCCTCGCGTCGCGACGTTCTATATGGACCAGATATCGGAGCATCAGCGCGACTTAACGAATTCCGCGAGCGAGCGCTTCGTCCCGGAGTACTTCGCAGGCCTCACCGCGGCGGCCAACAGAATGCTGTCGGTGCTCAGGGGCTTGGGCGTCGACCGGGAGCGAATGGCCGCGAACCTCGGCATGACCGGCGGCGCGGTGCTCGCCAGAGCCTGCTTACATCCTGCTGGCGGAGTCCGGCGAGGCCGACGCGCACGAGAAAATGCGTCGCATAACGCTGCTCTGCGAGCGCGAAGGGCTGTCCTTGCGCCAGGCGCTCGAGCGCGAGGGAGTTCTCGGGCCGCTCACCCGCAAGCTCGAGTCCCTCGGGATCGAAGGGGCGTCCTCCTTTTTCGAGGAGCCTCGCCGCTACCGGGGCAGGGCGGCCGAGAAGGCCCGCGCCATCGGAGAAAAATACGCCGGCCTCATGCGGCCGATCGTCCAGGGCGGCTAGCAGCCGCGCGAGGGGGCCCTATGTTCGAAGAGACCTATTCCTACGACGACGTTCTCCTCGTTCCCGGGTATCGGCCACCTGCTCGGCCTGGTCGCCGGGCGAGAGGTTTCGATGGATGACGCCGGCGCCGCCTTGCAGCGCGATGGCCACCGCCATCCTCTCCTCGGTGACGGTATCCATCGCCGACGACAGGACGGGAAGGTTGAGCGATATATCCCCGGCGATGACCGTCGAGACGTCGGTGTCCCTCGGCAGGATGTCCGAATACCCGGGAACGAGGAGAACGTCGTCGTAGGAATAGGTCTCTTCGAACATAGGGCCCCCTCGCGCGGCTGCTAGCCGCCCTGGACGATCGGCCGCATGAGGCCGGCATATTTTTCTCCGATGGCGCGGGCCTTCTCGGCCGCCCTGCCCCGGTAGCGGCGAGGCTCCTCGAAGAGGAGGACGCCCCTTCGATCCCGAGGGACTCGAGCTTGCGGGTGAGCGGCCCGAGAACTCCCTCGCGCTCGAGCGCCTGGCGCAAGGACAGCCCTTCGCGCTCGCAGAGCAGCGTTATGCGACGCATTTTCTCGTGCGCGTCGGCCTCGCCGGACTCCGCCAGCAGGATGTAAGCAGGCTCGGCGAGCACCGCGCCGCCGGTCATGCCGAGGTTCGCGGCCATTCGCTCCCGGTCGACGCCCAAGCCCCTGAGCACCGACAGCATTCTGTTGGCCGCCGCGGTGAGGCCTGCGAAGTACTCCGGGACGAAGCGCTCGCTCGCGGAATTCGTTAAGTCGCGCTGATGCTCCGATATCTGGTCCATATAGAACGTCGCGACGCGAGGCGAGAAGGCCTTCCATAGGCTCTTCACGTGCTCGCTGTTCCAGGGATTGCGCTTCTGCGGCATCGTCGAGGAGCCGACCTGGCCCTGCGCGAAGGACTCCCGCACCTCGCCGATCTCGGTGCGCTGCAGGTTTCGCAGGTCGTCGGCGAGATTGGCGATGACGCCGAAGGCGGAATTGAGCTCCAAAAGGAGCCGGAGCGCGTGCTCCGGCTCGACGAGCTGCGTGGAGTGCTCGGAGGGCTCGAGCCCCAGCCGGGCGAGAAAACGCCTCTCCACCGTCTCGGGGTCGGGATAGCTCATCGAAAGCGCGTTGTAAGAGCCGACCGCACCCGCGAGCTTCCCCCGAAGGTCCAGCGCGAGCTCCCTCGCGCGGAGGACGCATTTGCCGAGTCGGCTCGCGTACTCGGCCATCGCGAAACCGAAAGTCAGGGGCACCGCGTGCTGACCGTGAGTGCGCCCTACTTGGGCCGTCTCCGACTCGTCGATCGCGAGGCGGCAGAGCTCTAGCTCGACGCTGGCCAGCAAGGGCAGCACGACCCGGATGGACGCGTCCCGAAGGGCGAGGGACTTGGCGGTGTCGAGGATATCCACGCTCGTCGCGCCGAGATGCACGAGACTCGCGACCTCGGCCCCGACCTTGCCCTGGAAGACGTTGACGAGCGCGCGGATGTTGTGCTTCGTCCTCTCCTCTTCCAAGTACACTTCGGCGGGGTCGATCGATTCGGCCGCGGCCTTTATAGACGCGAAGAGCTCCGGATCGGAGCGGCCGCGGAGCTCTAGGTGGGTAGTGAGGAGGGCGGCCTCGACCCGGGCGCACCAGCGCACTTGCGCCTTCTCGGACAGGATGGAGGAGAGAGAATCGAAAAGTTCCTTGTTTACGATCCAATAGCGATGGTCGAGCGGAGAGAGATTTTCGAATATGTCACGGGTTTCCATGCCGAATACTGCCATAGGCCCAAACCGAAGATCAAGCCCCGTGAAAGGACAGTTCCTTTCGTTCGATCAGGTCAAATCCGCGTATGCCGCTCGCCCGCCAAGAGCGCGCATCAGGTCGCCGGGATCCAGCAGCGCTTGCGATCCCCGCGCCCCGGCGCTGATGGAAATCTCGTCGAAGAGCTGGGCGGTCTCGTCTACGAAGACCGGATAGGCTCTCTTCGTCCCGAGCGGGGAGCAGCCGCCCCGCACGTAGCCGGTCGCCTCGAGGAGCTCCTTCTGCGGCAGCATGCGCACCGATTTTTCGCCGGCGGCCTTGGCAGCCTTCTTCAGATCGATCTCGGCGTCGCCCGGTATGCAGCAGAGGAAGACGCCGTCTTTCTCGCCGCGCAACGCGAGTGTCTTGAACACTCGCTCCGGAAGAATGCCCAGCTTCTCGGCCGCCGCCATGGCGGAAAGGTCGGATATATCCACCGCATAGGTTGCGACGCGATGAGAAATTCCGAGAGAGCCGAGGAACCGGATGACGTTCGTCGCCTTGGGACCGTCGCCGGCAGAGCTGGCGTCGCCAACAGGCCCGCTGTAGTCACTCATGCGGCGCCCTATCGTTTTCGCCTGAACATGCGGTAGTTGATGGAGGGGAACAGATTGTCGCGCTTTTCGAGCCGGGTCAGCCATTCGGTGCTCACCGTGTTCGAGCAGAGCATATCGTAGATGCGGCCGAAATTGGCGATGGGCTCCTCGATCTGCCGCCTCGCGAAGCTCGCCGACTTGCCGGCGCGCATGAGCAGCGCCCAATCCGAGCACATGGCTAGGAGCACCTCGCGGGCCGCTTGGTCGAGGATCCGCTCGCGTAGGCCCGATTCGTCCGGGAAGCGCTCGGCGAGCTCCGACATGCGCTCGACGGCCTTGGCGACGTGACGGTAGATCCAGTCATTCGAGCCGTCGAGCCACACCTCCGCGAATCCGCCGTCGCCCCATGACGAGAATTCCGGCACCGACTTCTGGTTGTCCGGGAAGTCCCTAATATAATCGCCGAGCGTGATAAGGCCCAGCTCGCCGCTCGAGGCGGCCTGGCGGAACAGGGACTCGAGGAACGCCGGGCCCTCGAACCACCAATGGCCGAACAGCTCGGCGTCGAAGGGGCAGACTATGAGGGGCGGCCGGTCCATGAGGCTTGCCGCCGCGGCCGCGGAAGCCTGCCGTTCGGCGAGGAAGTGGGCCGCGTGCTCGACTGCCTTGGCGGCCGCCGCCGCCTGGTCATAGGGCCGTTTAGCGTGGGTCCGGCCGGTCACCGCCCAGTACTTGAAACCCGTGAAGATACGCTCGCCTGGATCCTCCAGGTGCGCGTCGAGGTAGGCCGTCGGCAGGTCGAAGCCTATGTCGCGATAGAAATCGCGGTAGGCCGGGTCGGCGGGATAGCCGTTCGACTCGGACCAGACCGCCCTGGTCGCGCCGGCGTCGCGGATGAAGGCGACGAGGCCCGCGGGACACTCGACCGGCGCGAAGGAACCGTAGCGCGGAGTCGGCTCGCCGAGCATCGCCCCCTTGGTCGTCACGACCGTGTATTGCACGTTGTAGGAATGGAGCACCTCGGCCACGTCGGGATACCAGCCGAGCTGCGGCAGCCAGAAGCCTGCCGGATGCTTGCCGAAGGCTTTGCGGTGGGCGATTATCGCTGTCTCGATTTGCGATGTCACCGCCTCTCGGCAGTCGCGAAAGATGGGCAGGAAGGCGTGGGTGGCTCCGCTCGTCATGAGCTCCACTTTGCCTTTCTTGTAATAGAAGTCCAGGGCCGCGAGGATGTCCCTGCCGT
>CAWHFT010000233.1:0-11617 GCA_963828175.1 uncultured Spirochaetota bacterium | reverse complement strand
AGAGCTCCTCGAAGTCCGTTTTGTCAGCGGCGTAGAGGTCGCGATACATCCGGGCCAGCGGGCCGAAATCCGGATCGCCGCCGACTCTTTCCTCCTCGGCCAGGGCGAGCTTGCGCTGGGACTCGAGGTACTCCGCGTAGCGCTCCATCAGAGTCTTGTCGCCGAGCATGGCGGAAAGGGTGGGAGACACGCTTAGAGTGACGTGAAACGGCACCGAGTCCGACTCGAGGGAACGGAAGACTCGGAGGAGCGGCAGGTAGGTCTCGGAGATCACTTCGAAAAGCCAACGCTCCTCGAGGAAGCGCGGATATTCCGGGTGCCGCACGAAAGGCATATGCGCGTTCAAGACGAGGGCGAGATAGGCGTTCTTCATCCTGGTCCCTCAAGTCTGCGCGATTCCCCGGCCCAACGGGGCCGGTTGGCAAGATGCGAAGCGGATTGCCGTCGGTGAGGTCTTCGAGGGGGAAATCGCCGAAGCCGGAGAGGGCAATGAGCTCGTAGCACGAGCTCTCGACGCTTGGGGCTGCCGAGAGCCCTTGCCTGGGCGACTCGACTTCGTTCGAGCGTGCCAGCACCCGGAACTTGCCCCCTTGGCCGCCCTTGCGCGCGCAGAGATCGATGCGAAAGCGAACGCCGGAGCGCGGAAGGTTGATGTACCACTGAAGATCGTTGTCGGCGACTGGAATGTCGAAGTACTCCCGTTGCGCGTCTGCCTGCTCGCCGAGCGGCCCTATCTCGGCGACTCGCAGGAAGAGCCCCGCCGTAGAATCCTCTCCCCGGAGAGCCTCGATGTCCCAATCCGACACGTCCCAATATGCGAAAGCCCAGGAAGGGTCGCGGGCGATGGCCCGTATCATGGTTTCGTTATATCGGGGCGCAAGTGACTCGTCGGGTCCGAACGACAGATCGAAGTCGCCTATGCGGAGCCCTGAGTATTTCTTTTCGTCGATGTGCACCGCTTCGCCTTGGGCGGCGCGCCGATCCTCGGAGTCCTCCTCGAGCACCTCGAGGATCTCCTCGACCACGAAAGGCCTGTCGAGGCCGGGAGGCAGAATCCAACCCGGTCTTTTCGGCCAGCGTGTAAAGCTCTTCGAGAGAAAGCGCATCGAGCTTGTCGGACTTCACGCGGCCATTCTGGAAAATATGGAGAAGACTTGTCAAGGCATGGCCCTAGCGAGCTTCTCCACCCTGCGGCTTATGTCGATTCCTGTTCCGACGGCGCCTTCTCTTCGCCGGGCCGCCTGCGTGAACAGGCTCGCCCTCTCCCGTTCGGTCCATGGGCGCGGCCTCGCCCAAGAGCGCGGCCGGCTTCTCCGGTTGGCGCAGGGGAACGCCCCTTCGCCCCATGTCCTTGCGCGGCGAATCGGCCGCGCGGAAATCTCCCCGGTCGTTGAGCCATTTGCGCGGTCTCTGCATCGGCGAGATTCCCCGCCGCTTGAACACGACGAGCACGGCCGCCTCGAGCTCGACGCGCGGCGGGTTGAGCGGGGACAGGAAGAGCCTCGACTCGTGCACGGCCTCCCGATAAGCGTCCGGCGTATCGACGATTCGATCGGGCCCGCATTCGAGGAAGGCCTTCAAGTAATGGGCGAGCAGGACCGAGAGTGCCCTGTCTCTGGAAGGATCGCTCGCATGGGCGTCGAGCTCGGCCAGCGCGTCGCGAAGAGAGGCGCCGAACGACGGATTCTGCGCCATGAGCGCGGCGCACTCCGGGAGAATGTGGCGGAGCAAGTCGTAGCGGGCCAGGCCTTCCACGATCTTTGCGGAAGAGCCCGAACCGAGGAATCTGAGAATTCCTCGGTAAGCCGCGAAGGGCTGGCTTCGCCCAAGAGGTGCGAGTCCCGCCTGAGCGCGAGCCTCAGCTTGAACGGGATCCTGAACCCGGTCGTGGAAGCGGTCTTTCACGCAGCGTATCATTCGAACCGCGTCTTCCTTGAAGATGGTCTTGAGGGGGATAACGGGCTCGATACGCTTGGCCATTATGTCATTGAAGCCGCCGACGTAGTCGACGAGAGTCGAGTCGTGGGGATCGAAATAGAGGGCATTGAGCGAGAAGTCGCGGCGGTGGGCATCCTCGTCGATCGTGCCGAACTCGTTGCCGATAGTCCCGTTGGCGATGGACCTGAAGGTCGACACTTCGAAAATATTCGGGCCAGCGTAGACGTGGACGAGGCGGAAACGCTGCCCGATGATCCGGGCCGAACGGAACACCCTCTTGATCCTCGAGGGCTGGGCGTCCGTCACGATGTCGAAGTCCTTGGGCCTGCGCCCCAAGAGGAGGTCGCGGACGGCCCCGCCGACGATGTAGGCCTCGTGCCCGTTCTCGCGGAGGCGCTCGACTATGCGCAGCGCGTCGGGATCGATCCCCGAGCGCTCGATCTTGTGTTCCGCCTGGGTGTACACGACGGCTTTTGCCAGAAGCTTGCCGTCCTCTGATCTGCGATAGCGGATGAGCAATGCTGAGCCTCGCCGATTCTACGGATTGAAATGCGTTAAGTGCGACGCATCATTATACATTCCAAGGCCTCGCTCGGGTCAAGCGATGAGCCTCAAGCTCGCGTTAGCTTCCCCTCGAGCCAGGCTTTGATGTCGGCCATGACTTCGTCCCGGTTCGTTTCGTTGAGTATTTCGTGCCTGGCTCCCGGGTAAAGCCGCGTCTCGACGTCCTGCAATCCCGCGGATTTGAATCTCCCGGCCAGAAGGGGTACGAAGCCGACGGCTCCTCCAAGGGGATCCTCGGCGCCCGCCAGTATGTAGACTGGCAGAGATTTAGGCAGCCCTGAAAAGGCCGCGCCTCGGGAGTAGACCGAGGAGAAGACGGCGAGGAAATCGCGATAAAAGCCGTAGCTGCAGACGAAGCCGCACAGCGGGTCAGCGACATATTTGTCCACTTCCGCCTTGTCGCGGGACAGCCAATCCACGGGTGTGCGCGCCGGCTCGAAATCCTTGTTGCTCGAATCGAAACTCATCTTGTGAAGCGGCTTCGCCGGGGCCTTCTCGCCCTTTAATGCCGCGCCGAGCGCGGCGATGAGCTTGCCGACCGCGGAAACGAGGATCGGCGGCGGAGTGAGCACCCCGGTGAGGACGCAGCCGGCGAGCTCGACTCCGTAGGAGGCGAGATAATACTCGGCGATGAGCGAGCCCATCGAATGCCCCAGCAGGAAGGTCGGCAGCCCCGGATTCTCGGTCGCTGCGGCTCTCGCGACTTCGTGGAGATCGTCACGGATCCTGAGAAGCCGCCGCTTCCGGGCAGCCTGCCGAGCTCTCCTGATGCCGCGCTGTGGCCGTGCCCACGGTGGTCGGGAGCGTAGACCGCCCAGCCCGCGGCGGTCATAACGGCGGCGAAGCGCTCGTATCTGGCGGAATGCTCGGCCAACCCGTGAGCGATCAAGAGCAGTGCCTTGGGACTCCCGGACGGAAGCCACCTTCGCACGAATACGACGTTGCCGTCGCTCATAGTATGCAAGAATTCGGATGTCTTCATTAGAGCCTCCGCGTCGCGGTCTCATTGTAAGACTTCGGGCATGCGCGGACAAGCCGAAGTTTCGGACAAGGGCGGTGAGCGCTCCGTAGCCTAAAGTTCTTGGTCATTTTGCCGATATACAAGGCGAGAGACCGCTAATCGGGGGTCTCACGAGGGCAAGGGACAAGCATCCCTTTCTTGCATTATCGGAGGCTGGCGATTCGGCATGAGCCGATTCGCTCGCAGTTCGAAGGAGGCGGGTCGGACAGAACGAGCAGGCATTCAGTCGGATTCCATTAGGAAGCACGGGGCAAGGATGCCCCGCAAGATAATTCAAGGAGGATCAGGATGATCATCAATCACAACCTAACTGCTATGTTCGCCGACAGGTCCCTCCGCGTCACGAACGACGCGACCACCAAGGACATGGAAAAGCTCTCCTCTGGCTTGGCCATCAATCGCGCCGGCGACGATGCTTCCGGGCTCGCCGTCTCCGAGAAGATGCGCAGCCAGATCCGCGGCCTCAACCAGGCCAGCAAGAACGCCGCGAACGGCATTTCCTTCATCCAGACCACGGAAGGCTACCTCCAGGAGAGTCAGGACATCCTGCAACGTCTCCGCGAGCTTTCCGTCCAGGCCGCGAACGGCGTTTATACGAACGAAGATCGCATGCAGATCCAGGTCGAGGTCTCCCAGCTGGTGGACGAGATCGACAGGATCGCCAGCCACGCCCAGTTCAACGGCATGAACCTGCTGACCGGCAGGTTCGCACGCGACAACGGCACGAACACAGTGACCGGCTCCATGTGGTTCCAGATCGGCGCCAACATGGATCAGCGGAAGCGGGTCTATATCGGCACGATGACCGCCATGGCCCTTGGTGTCCGCAACGTCGGCAACGCGGGTATCGTCTCCTTCGAGGACGCCGACGGCGCCAACCGGACAATCGGCGTGGTCGACGCCGCGCTCAAGATGGTCAACAAGCAGCGCGCTGACCTCGGCGCCTACCAGAACCGCCTCGAGCACGCGATCAAGGGCATAGACGTCGGCGCCGAAAACATGCAGGCCGCCGAGAGCCGCATCCGCGACACCGACATGGCCTCCCAGATGGTCGACTACACCAAGAATCGTATACTGGTCCAGGCCGGCAGCGCGATGCTCGCTCAGGCGAACCAAAGGACGCAATCGGTCTTGCAGCTGCTCCAGTAGCGTAGTATGATTACAGGTAAGATGGCTCAGGCCGTCTTACCTGTCGGTCTTTGACAAAAACCCTCCCGCGCGCACAGGCATAGAGGGCGCCCTGCAGAAGGGGCGCGCTCCTTGCCGCACGGGGACGAACGGAATGGGACGGCGCGATCTTTCGCCCCTTTCCCCGGTCGGCGTGCGCGCAAGGAACGTGACGGCATGGAAGGCCGCCGCGGATATACCTCAAGGAGGGTCAGATGATTATCAATCACAACATGAGCGCGATGTTCGCGAACCGCACGCTCAACAACACGGGCGTCGACATCGCCAAGGACATCGAGAAGCTCAGCTCCGGCATGCGCATCAACAGGGCCGGCGACGATGCGTCCGGGCTCGCCGTATCCGAGAAGCTCCGCAGTCAGATTCGCGGCCTCAACCAGGCCACGAGGAACATCGAGAACGGCATTTCGTTCATCCAGACTACGGAAGGCTACTTGGGCGAGACGGAGGACATCATCCATCGAATGAGGGAGCTCGCGGTGCAGGGCGCCAACGGCGTGTACACTTCCGAGGACCGGACGCAGATCCAGGTCGAGGTGTCGCAGCTCGTCGACGAGATCAACCGCATCGCCAGCCACGCTCAATTCAACGGGATGAACCTCCTGACCGGCCGCTTCGCTAAGAACGGGACGGCGATCATGCAGCTCCAGGTCGGCGCCAACATGGACCAGAACAAGCAGCTCTTCATCGGCACCATGACCGCGAGCGCCCTCGGCCTTGCCGGAGCGCAGGGAACGACGGAAGGCGTCAGCATTCTGGATCCGACCGCGGCCAACAAATCCATCGGAATGCTGGACTCGGCCCTCCGGGTCGTTTCCAAGCAGCGCGCCGACCTCGGCGCCTATCAGAACCGCTTCGAGATGGCGGCGAAGGGCGTATCAGTGGCGGCTGAGAACCTGCAAGCGGCCGAAAGCCGCATCCGCGACACCGACATGGCTGAGCAGATGGTCGACTATGTGAAGAACCAGATACTCGACCGCGCCGGTTCCGCGATGCTCGCCCAGGCCAATACGCGCTCGCAAAACGTAATGACTCTGCTCGGCTGACAGAATCCGTTCATTAACATGGGGTAACGAGAGACTTCTGGACGTCTTCTCTCGAATTCCTCTGGCGACCGCCCAACCGGCGGAAGCGAAACCGGCGGGAGGGGAACGCGCCCCCTTCCCGCTTTTTTCCCGTAGTTCAAGTCGGAGGCTGACATGGCTCTCGACGTTTCTTCCATACAACCCTCCTCGCCGGCCCTTACCGAGTCGGGGAGGCACGCCGCTCCCCTCGATACCGCGCATCCAAAAGCGGTTTTGGAGGTTCCGAACGACCTCAAGACTGCAATACGCAATCTGCAGCAAGTGAGCGAGACCTTCAATCGGCGCCTTTCCTTCAGCCTCAACGAGAAGCTGGGACGGGTAGTCGTCAAGGTCATCGACAACGACACCGATATTGTAGTGAGGGAGATCCCCCCAGCGGAATTGCAGCGCGTGTACGAGCGCATTCGCGAAGCGATCGGCCTGCTCTTCGATAAGTCGGCTTGAGTCCCGGCGCGATTTCGACGATCTTCCCTCGAGGCGATAATGTCGGACATCTCCATTCCGGGAACGGCCACCGATAAGTACGGCACTCAAAAACTCATAGAGGGCCTCATGAAGGTGGAGCGCATCCCGCGGGACGCCGCCGCCGAGAAGATCAAGGCCCTCGAGACTCAGAAGACAGTCTGGCTGGATTTCAATCAACGCCTCGGGACGCTGCGAGACAGCGCCCAAGGGCTCTTCAACTTCAAGAATCCCTTCAATGCGCGAGTGGCCAAGTCATCGGACGAGGACGTGGTCACCGCGACGGCCACGCGAGAAGCCCTCGAGCAGGATCGCTCGATTCTCGTCAAGCGCGCCGCGGCCGCCGATCGTTTCATATCCTCCGAGCTGCCGAAGGATTACCGCGTAGCCGCCGGAAACTACGCCATCACCATCGGGGACAAGCGGGTCGAACCTCAAATTCGCGGGCGGCAGCCTCCAGGATTTCGCGCGACGCTCTCACCAGGAAGGGCGGCGATCTCCTGCGCGCTCAAGTAGTCTCGATAAAATCCGACACGAAATCTCTGGTCGTCGAGTCGCTCAAAACCGGCGCCGCGAACCACCTCGGCTTCGATGGAGACGCCGTAAAGCTGGCCCTGGACGTGGGCCTCGTCGAGCGAGTCGCCACTTCGAGGCAGGAGCTCGATCCCGCGAAGGCAGTCAGATGGGACAGGCCGATGGACGCCGCCGTCAACACCGGGGCCGGTATCCTGGCCCTGACGGCCGGCGGCGAGGCCAAGCTCGAGCTCTCTCCGCAGGCGAAGACGGCCGGCATGGTCCTAGAAATAGAATACCGGATGGTGCGGCTCCCGCAGGAACAAACTCCCGAGCCCCCGCCGGGTCCGGACCTCGGCCCGGTTGGTTCGGCCTCGTACGAAGGAATAACCGTCACGGGAGCTCCCTCGGCCTCGGGTCTGCCCGAATGGGCGCCCCCCCCTACCCCGCCAAAAGTCGAAGACCTATCGATGGCCAGCGTGGTAGGACCGGATGGAAGCGCCAAGGCCCTGCCCGATCTCCAGGACGGTGATGGGACTCAGAAGCTCAGCGTCAAGCTGGACGGTTATGGAACTTCCGTAGCCGCCCTGGGCTTTCGCGTGCGGGACACTACACGCCGCCTGGAAGTGCTGAAAGCCCGGGTCTACGATCCCACGGAAACAGGCGGCTTCCGTCCCCTGAAGCCGGTCTCGACCGCCCAGGACGCGGTCGTCTCGGTGGACGGCATCGAGGTGACGAGGGCCGCCAATGCCATCTCGGACGTGATCCCAGGCGTCACTCTCAACGTGAAGTCCGCTTCGGACAAGCCGGTGCGGCTCAGGGTGCAGCCGGACCGGGATGCGGTGCAGGCGGCGATCGTAGCCTTCGTCGGCAACTACAACAAGCTGATGGCCCAGATCAACATCCTCACGCGCAACGACGAGAAGGTCATCAGCGAGATATCCTACTTTACCGACGACGAGAAGAAGGCGGCCAAGGAAAGACTCGGCAGCATGCAGGGAGATTCGACGCTGAACCTTTTGAGCGCCTCGCTGCAGCGCCTGGTCACGGCCACGTACCCGACCAAGGATGGCCAAGACATGGCCCTCCTCTCCCAGCTCGGCATAGCCTCGAACGCGAGCAGGCCGGGGACGGGCGGCTACGACGTCTCGAAAATGCGCGGGTATCTCGAGATCGAGGACGAGACGCTCGCAAAAACAATAGGAGAGCACTTCGAGGCGGTGAAGCAATTCTTCGGCAACGATACGAACGGCGACCTCCTGATCGACTCGGGGCTGGCCTACTCGTTGGACAACCTCATCAAGCCGTACGTCGAGACCGGGGGCATCATCTCCCTGAAAACCGGCACCATCGACACGGAGCTCGGCAGCGAAAAACGGGACTTGGACACTCTCGATGCCAGGCTGGCAGCCAAGGAAGACGACCTCAAGCGCAAATACGGCGACATGGAAGCCAATCTCAGCAGGATGGAAAGCGCCTCAAGCTGATCGACAGCTTCTCGAAACAGAACTCGGGCCAATAGGGCGCTCGAGGAAGGATAACGAATGCGGATAACCGTGAACGGGGCGCCACTCGCCCTCGACGTCAAAGAGTCAGGCAGTCTCGGTGAACTGCTCGCGGGAGCGGACGACCTCATCGACAGGGCGGGCTCGGTCATCGTGTCCCTGAAGGTCGATGGCGAGGAGGTCGATGCCGAGGGCTACGCCCGCTTCGCAATGATGCCTTCCGCTACGGTCTCGGACGTCGAGACCGTACGCGGGAAGACATCGTAGAAAAGCGTCCCTCGCGCCATCGAGCCTTCGTGGACCAGGCCCCTGTTGATGAAGGTGGTCCCGCTCCGCGAGCAGTTCACCGAGACTGCCTGACTCTTTGGGGCGTGGCGGGTTCGTGCTTCCTCGAGCGCCCTATTGGCCCGTTCTGTTTTCGAGAAGCTGTCGATCGAGCTCGAGGCACTTTCCATCCTCTGCTGAGATTGGCTTCCCAGTGTCAGATCTTCCTTGAGGGTGACCTTACCCTTTCCTGCAGCCTGGTCGAAGTATCCAAGTCCCAGTTTTTCGCTGCCGAGCTCCGTGTGCCGGTTTTCAGGGAGATGATGCCCCCGGTCTCGACGTACAGCTTGATGAGGTTGTCCAACGGGGCGGGCCCGAGTCGATCAGGAGGTGGGCAGGGTTCGTTCATATAGTTGCCCAAAGAGTTTTCACCGCCTCGAAGTGCTCTCCTATTGTTTTTGCGAGCGTCTGGTCCTCGCACGCATGAGCTAGAGGCCATGTACTTGGCCATCCTTGGTCGGGTACGTGGCCGTGGGCGGGGCCGCTGCAGCGAGGCGCTCAAAAAGGTTGAGCGTCGATCTGCGAGTCTTTCCTTGGCCGCCTTCTTCTCGTCGTCGGTAAAGTAGGATATCTCGCTGATGACCTTCTCGGTGGTACGGCGTGAGGACGTTGATCTGGGCCATCAGCTTGTTGTAGTTGCCGACGAAGGCTACAATCGCCGCCTGCGGCACCTAGGCTGCACCCTCTGGCGCCACACGGAGCTTCACGTTAGACGCCTGGGATCACGTCCGAGATGGCGTCGCAGGCCCTCAGGCTCGCCCTTTTCGATGCCGTCCACCGAGACAACCGCGTCCTGGGCGGTCGACGGAAGCCGCTTTCCCGTGGGATCGTAGACCGGGCTTTCAGCACTTCCAGGCGGCGGTGTAGTGTCCCACAGCACGAAAGCCCAGGGCGGCTGGGAAGTTCATAACCGTCCAGCTTGACGCGAGCTTCTGAGTCCGGTCGCCGCCTGGGCGGGGCCTTGGCGTCCATCCGGTCCTACCACGCTGGCCGTCGATAGGTCTTCGACTGGCGGGGTAGGGGGGGGCCTAACCCATCAGGGCAGACGCGAGCCGGGTGCCCGTAACAGCTACATTACGAGGCCGAACCAACCGGGCCGAGGTCCGGACCCGGCGGGGGCTCGGGAGGTTTTTGCTGCCTGCGGGGAGCCGCACCATCCGGTATTCTATTTCTAGGACCATGCCGCGTGTTTCGCCTGCGGAGAGAGCCTTCGAGCTTGTCGCCGCCGGCCGTGCGGGCCAGAATCTGTCGGCCGGTGTTGGCGGGCGCGTCCATCAGCTTGTGCCCATCTGACTGCCTTCGCCGTGTTCCTGCCTCGAAGTGGCGACTCGCTCGACGACCAGGGCCAGCCTTACACAGCATCTGCAAGATGAAGCCGAGGTGTCGGCCGCGCCGGTTTTGAGCGACTCAAAAACAAACCAGAGATTTTCGTGTCGGATTTTATCGAGAAGCTCTTGAGCGCACAGATCGTCGAGAGCGTCCGCGAAGTCTTGGAGGCTGCCGCACTCACTTGTCCCCGATGGGTGTTTGATGGAGTAGTTTCCCGCGGCTACGCGGTAATCCTTCCGGCAGCGGAGGATATGAAAACGATCGGCGGCCGCGGCGCGCTTGACGAGAATCAACGATGTCTGCGAGAGTTCTCGCATCACCGTTATGGCCGGTGACCACGTCCTCGTCCGATGACTTGGCCGCTCAGCTTGAAGTTGAAGAGCCTGGGCGCTGTCTCGCAGCGTCCGAGGCGTTGATTGAAAATCCAGCCGGTCAAAGCCGTTATATGAAGAGCAGGCCGATCGCTTCGCGAATGCGCTCGTACACGCGCTGATATCCCTCACTACAATATCGGTGTCGTTGTCGATGACCTTGACAACCTGCCAGCTTCTGGCAAGGCACGAATTGAAGGTCTCGGCTCACTTGCTGCAGATTGCGTATTGCAGTCTTGAGGTGGTTCGGAACCTCCAAAACCGCTTCCGGGTATCGAGGGAAACCACCTGCTCCAACTCGGTAAGGGCCGGCGAGGAGGGTTGTATGGAAGAAACGTCGAGAGCCATGTCAGCCTCCGATTACAGGAAAAAAGCGGAAGGGTCCCGCCGGTTCCGGCTTCCAGATGGCCCAGAGGAATACGAAAGAAGACGTCCAGAAATTTTACTTGGTACCCCATGTTAATGAACAGATTCTGTCAGCCGGAGCAGAGTCATTACGTTTTCGAGCGCGTCGGCCTGGGCGAACATCGCGGAACCGGCGCATCGTTCACATAGTCGACCATCTGTCCAGCCATGTCGCGGATGCGGCTTTCGGCCGCTTGCAGGTTCTCACCGCCCCATACACCCTCGCTTGAAAAGCCGTTGTAGATCACACGAGGTCGGCGCTCTTGGAACAACCCGGAGGCCGAGTTGGTTTCCGATGGATTTGTAGCGGTCAGATCCAGAAGTGCTAACACCTTCCGTGACCCTGCGCTCCGGCAAGGCCGAGGGCGCTCGCTGGTGCCGATGAAGAGCTGCTTGGCTCTCGTCCATGTAGGCGCCGAAGCGCTTGGAGCTGCATGATCGCCGTCCGTTCTTAGCAAACGGGCCGGTCGGAGGTTCATCCCGTTGAATTGAGCGTGGCTGGCGATGCGGTTGATCTCGTCGACGAGCTGCGACAGCCTCGACCTCAATACAGTCCGTCCTCCGAAGTGTACACGCCGTTCACACCCTCATTCGATGGATGATGTCGCCCTGTTTCCATATATGATGAACGAAATGCCGTTCTAAATGTGCTAGGTCGCCTGGTTGAGGCCGCGATCTGACTGCGGAGCTTCTCGGATACGGCGAACCCGGACGCATCGTCGCCCACCGTGTTGATGCGCATGCCGGAGCTGAGCTTCTCGATGTCCTGGCGATGTCGACGCCTGGTGCAGAGTCGCGAACGTGTCGCGCTCATGTTGTGATTGATAATCATCTGACCCTCCTTGAGGTATATCCGCGGCGGCGTGGCGTTGCGCGCGCGCCGACGGTGCGCGCCGGTATCCCCGTTGTGCGTTC
>CAWHFT010000232.1:0-12548 GCA_963828175.1 uncultured Spirochaetota bacterium | reverse complement strand
GTGGAAGTCATTGTACGCGAACTGATGGTCCAACGGTCCAGCGCAGGCCGCCGGGAGCCGGCGTTCAGCCAGGAGGCTCGCTGAGATGGGCGGTCACCGACCCGCCTCCCTGACCGTGCCCTGGCCCAGTTGCCCGCTGAGCTGCTCGAGGCTCAGCACCGGTTCCTTCGTCGGCCCGGTGATCAGCGTGACCCGCCCCGCCAGGTTGGTGACTACGGCAACCGTCATCCGCGCCCGCGGGGCGGTCGCGGTCAGGGCCAGGTTATAGCGGTTGTCGCCCAGCTTCGTCAGATCCAGGTGGTTGAGGTCCATGTCACCGGAGAGCCGATGGCTTGGTTCCGTTGCCCGGAGGCCTCCGCCACCTCTACCCGGTTCACCCCGCCGGTGCTGCGGACAGTCACATTTGCCTGCAGCTTGGTGAGGGTCTTCCAGGTCGTCCGACCATAGGTGCCGTTGTCAAGTTGCGCAAAGCCCTCCAGCAGGCGCGCTGCCAGCGTGCCGCCGACGGTGAGGCTGGCGTTCACCGCGCCACTGGCCACAGTTTGCGCCCAGGGGCCGGTGCACTGCTGGAAGTGCTCGCCCGTATGCAACTCCTGCAGGATCGTCGGCAGCAGGCTCAGGTCCGCGTTCGCCAGCTTGGCGGTGAATGAAATCGGCGCCTGCTGAAGGCAGCGGCCAGGGGCAGGGCCAGGAGCAGGCAGATGGCCCGCCCCCGTGATCTCCCTATCTCCGCGTTTGATCGTCATCTGCGCCGTATCAACCCCCGCCCTCGGCGATGTGCACCACCGGCACCGAGATCAGGTCGAAGCTCACGCCCTGCACGGGATGCCGACAGCACGTCCACGCTGGCGGTCAGCTTGGACAACTTGGTCGAGCCTTGCGCGACCACCGTGACGCTGGCCAGCCCGCCGATCTCCCTGAGTTCTCCAACGCCGGGTTAGGCCAATCGCCCGGCAGCCAATCTGACTGCGGCGAGATCGATATTGGTCGCGTCGGCGGTCAGCGAGATATCGCCGTCCAACTTAGCCTGGCCCTTGATTACGGCTAGCCCCTTGCCGATTGCAGCGAGCAATTCGATGCCCGCGCGAAAGTTCCGGTCGCGAAGTCGAACCGGGCGCTGGCCTGGGCGTCTGGCACGGCATTGTCCAGGTAGGTGGCCTTCGTCAGCGTGAGCGAGGCCGTGCCTGCGTGGTTCACCGGACCGGAAAAGTCGACCTTCCCGCTCAGCTTCCCCGCCGTTTCCACGCTCAGGCGCAGCCAGGGTGCAGCCACCGCGGCCATCCGCGCCGCCTGGACGGCGCTGGCCGCCACCGGGGCCATCAGCCGGGAAGAGCTGCGGCAGGCTGACCTCCTGATAGTTCCGTCTCGCCCGCGATGCGCGCCGTCGAAGTCGTAGGTAAGCTGTCCCGTGACCTTCCCCTGCGCCGCGCCGAAGCTGGTGCGCTCGAGCGTGATCTCCCCCGGCGTGATCGTAAAGTGTGTGTCCAGCCCCGTCAGCGCCTGCTCGCCCAGGGTGATCTTGTCGGCGAGCACCCTCCCCTCGCCGGTGAGGTCCTGCTCGAGCCGCGAATGGTGATCTGCGGCACCAGGATTCCCCGCCAAGGTGCAGATTCGCCTGCTACGCGGCCACCCGCTCGAGTTGCACGCCGGTCGCCGTGCATCGACGATGAAATTCCAGTTGTCGAAGATGTTATGCAGGCTGGCGTCAAAGCTCACGGTGGCCCCTTGGGCGATCGCCTTGCCACCGTGGACCGTGAGATACTCGTCGTTTTCGGAGACAGTTCCCCGTGCCACGGCGCGCGCACTGTGTCGATATAGAAATTCTATACTCCACCTGCGACAGCAGGAACTCACCATCGCCCACCGGCGCCGCGGTCGTTCCGCCGATCTTAGCGGTGAATCGGGCCAGCCCCTGCAGGTTGAGTCCTTTCGGCCAACTTCCGGCGAAGAGCTGCTGCGCCACCGGCATAACCCAGAACGGCGTTGCGGCGGCCGTTCTCCTGCCGCCGGAAGAGTACGATCGCCTCGTAGAGCGCTCCGAGTTCATCGGCGCCGTCGAGCGCGGCCTCATGGAGATGAGCGTAGCCCGGAAGAACTGAGAAGAGAATGAGTGCGAATGATGTGACGATTCGATCGGCCGAGTATAATGGAAGACGCGAGGCGTGGATGGACCGACTTACCAAGAAAGAGAAGAATGAAATATATCGTTTCGTCATCCTGGTTCTCGTGATCGCGGCGGTTCTCGTCGTCATGTGCCTCGTGCTGGGCCTATTGGCCTCGAAGCTTCCGATAGGGACGGGCGATAGCTAGAGCCAACAACCCCCTCGGGGGCGAGAGTCTCGCAGGCCTGGTCAACAACGTCCTCGGGCTAGTCGTCAGTCGATATCGACAGCGACCATTCGTTCTCGCCGTTCTCTGAGGCAATCAAGTGGAGCTTTCGAGGCGAGGAGCGCCGCAGCTCGAGCTGGTCGGGGACGCCCTTCCAACCTGACGCGACGAGGGCCTTGAAGTAGTCGACGAGCTCGTCCTGGGTGGTTCGGCCGATGGTAATCGTCGTGCCGTTGTCGGGGTCGGTGTTGAACGAATAGCTGCCCTTCTTGGGTTCGGGCAGCTCGGGGAACTGCTTGGTCGGCCATTCCCTTGGGGGCTTGAAGACGGAGACGACAAACATCGCGAGGTTTTCGTCGGGGAACAGCCTAAGCTCGATGGTCTCGTCGCCTTTCTTCAAGTACTCGAACGAGCCTCGCTTCTCGTACGTCCAAGCCTTGCCGGTCATGAGTGCGACGTACTTGGCCATGTCGGCGGTCTTGCCATCGGCTACCTTGATCCAATAGTCGTCCCCCGAGGGGCCGTGGTCCGTTACGCCCGCATAGGGGAAGGCCGCGACATCGGCGGGAATCTTGTCCTTCGGCCAGTCAGATTTAATGACCGTCTGTCCGGAGATCAGTGTCGAGCCGAGTAGGATGATTACGGCTGCAGAGAGAAATCGAGCTGTCGATTGCATGCGCATTGAGGCCTCCACATCCCTAGAGATTGCTTTCCACCTGCTCCTTTGTCGCCATTCCAAGCCGAACGAGGATTTCGCCGAGCTTGACGCCAGGAGTCTTCTTTTGCTCTGCCAACGCCGTGTCCAGCTGCTCTTTAGAGAGGAGCCCTTTGCCGATCAAATTGTCGCCGAGCGCCATGTTTTTCCCTCCGCTAACTATCTATAGCGCGTTCGGGGCGCCGCGCCTAGCCCGTTTCTTGGGATTTTTGGGACTTCGTCAGGCCCTCGTCTTCAGCCAACACTTCGGGGCCATCGAGCTTCTGGGCGCGATCGTCGAGGCCGAGCTCGGAGAGTCGCCGCTTTGTACCACGGCGGGATGAGCCAGGGTCGCGCTCCCGGACCGTCGACGCGTTCCAGTCCGACGCCGCGCAACGCATCCTGCTCGTCAGCCGCAGCGGAGGAACGTGTTCGTCCATAGCTTCATCCGGCGAGAAGTGGATCTCGCGGATGGAGAATCGTTCTGAGCAGTTTCCAGATGAACTTTGCAATGTATGGCCTCCGAAACCTACTTCTTGCATCGATAAGTGAGGATCAGTGTGCCGTTCCTGAATTGTTTTGTCTCAGCAAGTTCAAGATGTCGACTTGGCTTTAGGTTTTCGAAAAATCTAATCCCACTCCCAAAGATAAATGGGTACAAGTAGAGATGAAAAATATCGATTAGATTGTGTTCCATTAGCTTATGATCGAGAACTCCGGTGCCATATTTGAGAATACCGTGACCCGACTGCTGCTTAAGTTTGATGACTTCCTCGACTATATCGCCTTTGATTATTGATGCATTCCACTTTGCCTCCTTGAGGTTTTTTGACGCGACATATTTTGGAATGGCATTCATTCGATCAATAAACTCGGATGGCACTCCTGGCGCAGAACCGACCATTGCAGGATAGGCTTCGGCGAAATACTCGTAGGTTTTGCGCCCGAGTAAAAGGGCGTCAGCATCAGAAAGGAGTTTCCAAGACAACTCAGAGTGTTCTTCGTCTGACAGAAAATACGATCGGGCCTGTTCAACCAGTCCTGGGGCATCGATTACTCCATCTAAACTCATGAATGTCACTTCGACTAACTTTCGCATCATATTCTCCTTTTATCAGAAGGGCTCCTTGCAAAGTATCTCCACCAGCCTTCAAGGAAGTTACTATTTGGTCCCATAGGCGTCCAGATGGAGATTGTCAATACTTGTGGATTGGATTTGCTGACGCTTTCCCGGTCGGGCCGCCACATCTTTCACCTGCTCGCCATTCACAAACATGTCCACGCGGCCGGTAGCATGGGTTGCGCGCCGACGATTGAGAGGTCACGCGGGGGTCTGCGCGAGGGATTGAAGCGGAAATCCCGGGCGGCGCTCGAGGGCGGTAACGGCCGGGCTCCGGAGGAGACCGGCCTCGCACGGCCGCGGCGTTCTTCGCCGGCCGGCGTTCTTCGCCGGCGCGGAGGATCGCCGACGCGCCGCCCGGATTGGAGCGGAAAGCCCGACGGCGCGGCGTCGCCTCGAAGGGCGGGGTCCGTCGCCTCGTCGGGCGCCGCGCCGGCGCGCCCCGTGGCGCTTCCAAATCGGCCTCGAATATAAGTACCTTAAACCAACGAAGCTCCCATGACGGAAGGCACGTTCCATCGCGTACGGGTTACCGGGGTCAAGGAGATCGGAAGCGCCATCGCTCTGAGCTGGGAGCGCGATTTCGATTTCTCGCCGGGTCAGCTGGTGGCGATCTCGCGGCGCGAAGCCGGACCATCGCGGCTGTACAGCCTCTTTTCCGGGCCGCAGGACGACGAGGCGGGGGTCCTGTTCATCCTGGTCGAAGAGGGGGAGCTGACGCCGGATTTGGCGCGTGCGGCTCGCGGCGACGAGCTGTGGATCCAGGGGCCCTCGGGCTCGTTCCCTCCCGTCTCGGGTCCCGGAGTCTGGATCGCCAACGGGACGGGCGTGGCGCCCTTCTTGTCGATGGCCAGGGCCGGGCTGTCTCCGGGTAAGCGGCTCGTCCACGGAGCGCGGACGCTCGAGGACTTCTATTTTCACGAGGAGCTGGAAGCCGTCATGGGGGATCGATACGTACGCTGCTGTTCGCGCCTCGGCCTCGGGGTGGAGGCGGCCGCGGGTTCGCCGAAGCCGACTAACGTGTATCCCGGCAGGCTGACCGTCTACCTCGAGTCCGAGTCCTGGGATCCTCGGCGGCTCTACGAGCTCTGCGGAAGCGCGTCGATGGTCGTCGACGTGCGCGACCTTCTGATCGGGAAGGGCGTTCCCCACTCGAGGATCGTCTCGGAGGTGTACTTCTGAAGCGCGAATTGTTCGGTTTGACGCTTCGCGAGCTCCTGCCCGTAGCCGAGGAGCTGTCGCTGCGTCCCTACGCGGCCGCCCAGCTCGCGCGGGGCATCTATGCCCGGCGGGCGGCATCCTTCGACGAGATAACCGAGCTTCCCATGGCGGCGCGCTCGAGGCTGTCCGAGGAGTTCTCGCTGGGCGCGAGGGAGCCGGTCGAGCGGAGCGCGTCCGCCGACGGCACTGTCAAATACCTTTTCCCGGCCGGTCGGACGTCGAACGGCGCGCCGCGATTCGTCGAGGCGGCCTACATCCCCGAGCCGGCGCGCAGGACTCTGTGCGTGAGTACGCAGGTCGGATGCAGGATGGGCTGCCTTTTTTGCATGACGGGGCGGCAGGGTCTGCAGGGCCAATTGAGCGCGGGCGAGATCCTGGCGCAGGTTCGAGGGATACCGGAGAGCGAGAGCCTGACCCACGTCGTCTACATGGGGATGGGCGAGCCGCTGGACAACCTGGAGAGCGTGCTGGGCAGCCTCGAGATCCTGACCGCCGACTGGGGCTTTGGATTCTCGCCCCAGCGCGTAACGCTCTCCTCGGTGGGGCTCCTGCCCGCCTTGGAAGAGTTCTTTCGCAGGAGCGCGGTGCGGTTCGCCCTGTCCCTTCACTCCCCTTTCGAGGAGGAGCGCCGGAGCCTCATGCCCGTGCAGAACGCGCACGCCTTGTCGCAGGTGCTGGACTTCCTCAAGCGGGCGCAGAAGGCCGACGCGCGCCGGATCAGCATCGAGTACATTCTCTTCGACGGGCTCAACGACCTGCCGCGCCACCGCCGCGAGCTCGCGCGGATACTCCAGGGCCTGAAGGCCCGCGTCAACCTGATCCATTACCACGCCATTCCCGGCTCGCCTCTGCGCGCGAGCCCGCCCGAGGTGGTGGAGGAGTTCCGGTCGGCCCTCGTGGCTAAAGGCATTCCCGCCTCGGTGCGCCGATCGCGGGGAGAGGACATCCAGGCAGCCTGCGGACTTTTGTCGACGAAGGAGCTGCTTAAAGCCCAAGCTTCGAAGGACCTGGACTACTGACCCTGCCGCGCGCTACGGAGCCCTCGCCCGCTGTCAATCGTAGATCTTCCGCAGCTCCTCGCCCATGATGCGGATGCCTCGCGCGAAGAGCTCTTCGCTGCCGGAGTAGTTGACCCGGACGCATTCCCGCGAGTGCTTCCAATCGCCATCGAGGCCGAAGAAGAAGCTCTCGCTCGGCAGGACGATCACGTTGCGCGCTTTAAGCCTGAGGTAGAGCTCCCGCGACGGGACCGGCACGTCCTTGAACCAGAGCCACAGGAAGATGGCGCCTTCGCTCTCGTGGGCGGCCCAGGGCAGGTTGCCGAGCTCGCGGGCGACCGTCTCGAGGGCGCGCTTGGATTTGGCGGCGTAGTATGGGCCGACGACCTCGCGCGAAAGCTTGATGAGCCTGCCCGACCGCAGGAGCCCCTCGGCGATGGCCGGCCCGAGCGATCCGGTCGCTAGCGACACGATGGCGTTCGTGGCCGAAAGCGCGTCGACGAGCTCGGGCCGCGCGATGACGATGCCCGAGCGGAGGGCGGGCAGGCCGATCTTGGACAGGCTCATGCACAGGACGATGTCCCGCGTTCCAGATCGGCGCGGCCTCGCGGAAGATGATGCCGGGAAGGGCAGGCCGTAGGCGTTGTCCAGGATGAGGGGAATGCCGCGCTCTCCGGCGAGCGCAGCGAGCGTGCGGACTTCGTCGTCGGTGAGGACGTTGCCGGTGGGGTTGGTCGGCCGCGACACGCACAGCGCGCCGATGGAATCGTCGATGGCGAGACCGTCGAAGTCGACCCGATACTTGAAGCTCCGCTCGCCTCGCATTTCGATGCCGGGTCGCCTCCCAGAAAAGCAGTCCGCTTCCAGGCCTTGGTCGGCGTAGCCGATGTATTCGGGCACGACGGGCAGCAGGATCTTGCGCCTCCGGCCGTCGGGGAAGCTGCCTGAGAACATGTTGAGCAAGTAGTAGGCGGCGATCTGGCTGCCGTTCACCACGGCGACGTTCAGCGCGGTTATGGGCCAGCCGTAGGTCGTCGCGAAGAGCTCGGCTATCGCTTCTCGGAAGCCCGCCGGGCCGGCCGACGAATCGTAGGCGCCGATGAGGCGTGCGAAACCCTCATCGCGGATCAGGGTCTGGAGCGAGTCCTCCCATGCGGCGGTCACCTCGGGGATGATCGCCGGGTTCCCTCCGCCGAGCATGCAGAACGGCGAGCGAGGATCGGCGGGAGGCTCCGAGAGGTCCTTCATCAGCTCGAGAATCCCGGTCGAGCCAGAAAAGCGCTCGCCGAAAGAGGAGAGGCGAAAATCGACCATGATGGGCCAGGATAGCCGATGAAGCGCTGGAAGAAAAGCCGAGAGCGACGAGGCTTTCCCCGAGGCGAAGGCGGGGAAGGAAGCCATTCTGCCGCCCCAGACTTATAAAGTCGCCTCGGCCCTCGCGGACTCGAGCTCCTGTAGGGTCATGAATGCAGATGATGCGCCCCACGAAATTGAAGATGATCTTGTTGCGCTGGTAATAGCGGTAGCCGGCGACGAAGCGATTGAGCTGGGCCTCGGGGCCAGCGTTCGCGCGGTGGCGCAGAGGAAGATCTGGAACAGGGTGAGGCGCTTCTGGCCGGGCGGGCAGTCCGCGTTGGCCGCCCTCACGTACTCGAGGGCCTTGGTGACGTCGAAGTCCTGCTCGAAATAGATGCAGGCTTCGGATCGCTTGGGCATGAGGTACGGCATGAGCCTCGTGAAGTAGGGCAAGTCGCGGATGTAGGCCCCGTCGCTTCGTTTCTTCGTGAACATGATTGACGGATTATCCTCGCGAAATAGCCGCGTACGCAAGGATGAAGTATACTGGCGCAATGCGCTATCTCCTGATCGCCAACCCCGTGTCGGGCTCGGGCACCTCGAGCCGCGAGGCCGATGCCGTGCTCGCCTATTTCCGCAAGCGCGGCCAGGACATCGACCTGCGCTTCACCGAGCGCAAGGGCCACGCCGAGGAGCTCGCGGGCGAGGGCTCTCGGGGAGGCTACGACGTCATCATCGTCGGCGGCGGAGACGGCACCATCAACGAAGTCCTCAACGGAATGGCGGGAAGCGGCAAGAAGCTCGCCATCATCCCGTGGGGCACCGGCAACGTCTTCGCGACCGAGATGGGCTTCCCGCGCAGCCTCGGGGGCATGTGCAAGCTCATCCTGCAAGGCCATCGCGGAGTTGCTCGACGTCGGCATCTGCGGCGGGAGGCGCTTTCTCCTCATGGTGGGGGCCGGTTTCGACGCCTACTCCCTCAAGCAGCTCGAGGGCCAGGGCGGCCTCAAGCGGCGCCTCGGAGTGATCGCCTATGTCGTGGCGGGCTTGCGAGCCTTCGCGCGCTATCGCTATCCGGCGATCGAGGTCGAGCTCGCGGACGGCCGTTCGGACTCGGGCAGCTTCGTCATCGTATCCAATACGAGCCGCTACGGCGACTTCTTCTCCTTCACTCCAGGCGCGACGCCCCTCGACGGCCTTCTCGACGTCTTCGTGTTCCGCGAAGCCGGGCGATGGAGCACCCTCGTCCTCGCGCTCCGCTACCTCGCGCGCTTCATCGTCGACCCGAGCCTGCCGGACCCGCCCCCGTGGCTCCAACGGTCCCGCATCTACCGGACGGCCGGTCTGCGCTTGAGCTCGGAGAGCGCGGTCCTCACTCAAGTCGACGGCGAGCTCGGGCGGCGCCTTCCGCTCGAGTTCTCGGTCCTTCCCCGCGCGGTTCAGCTCATACTCCCGCGCCGCAGACTGAGGCGGCTCCGGGCTGGCGCGGAGTCGCGCAGTCCAAAGTCCGCTTGATCCGGCTCCAAGGTTTCTACCGAGGCCGCTTCTTGAAGAGCACCGGTATCGCGACGCCGGCGACGATGAGCCCGCTCGCGAGGGCGAACACGGGGCGCGGCAGCTCCCCGAACAGAAAGAAGGCGAGGATGCCGGCGACGATGAACTGAGTCAGGTTGAAGAGCGAGACCGTCTGGGGCGGGAGCTTGGTCATCGCGCGGTTCATCAATGAGTGGCAGACGATAGTCGGCCCCAGGGCGAGGCCGATCGTCATGAAAAGGTCCGTTCTCGTTATGCCGCGCACGGGATCCGCGAACGGAAGCGAGCAGGCGAAGCAGAAGAGCCCGCCCGTGAGATAGAGGGGAACGAGGTAGAGCCAGAGGCCTTCCCTTGGCGCGAAGCGCCGCGCGAGGGCGAGGTAGACCGCATAGAAGATCATGGAGAGGAAACAGACGAGGTCGCCCGCGAAATGGCCTCTCTCGAGGCGAAAGTCGAAGCTCGCCAGGATCGCGCTCCCGGCGATGGCGACTATCGTTCCGGCCACCTCGGCCTTGCGGGGGAGCTCCCGTGTCATCATGTAGACGAAGAAGGGCATGGCCACCGGCACCATAGTGACGATGACGGTGGCGTTTCCGGCCAAGGTCATTCGCGCGCCGAGTATCCAGGTGATGAAATGGAGCCCGAGGACGACGCCGGGCAGGAGCGCTGGCGCGACGAGGGCTAGCGAAAAGCGTTTTCCCGACCTATGCAGCTCTCTGAAGAAAAGCGGCGCGAGGACGACGGTCGCAAACAGGAGACGATAGGAGGCCTGGAGTATCGGGTTGATCGTCGAAGCCTTGATCATGATGGCGGACGTTCCGCCGACCACGTTGGCGACGAGGAGGAGCCCGAGCTCGAGGCTGCGGGTCTCCTTCGCTTTAGGCGGTCGTAATGAGCTCACGCGAGGGATTGTAGCCCGGAGGCGGCGCGCTCCGCCAGCGCGGTCAAGCTTCGAGCAGTTCTTTGAGGGCCTTGAGCACGATGAGCCAGTTGCCCTCGGCCTGCGCCTTGCCTTCCTCGCTCGGGTTGTTGTCCTGCGCGACGCTCAGCCTCGTGCCGCCGCCGACGGGGGCGAGCTCGTAGCTCACCGTATTGTAGTTCTCGGGGACGTCGGGCAGGCCCGAGAGCCCGCTCCAATAGGTGGACTTGAAGATGCGGTTGGGCACGATCTCGAGAATGAGCCCCTTGTCCTCGTAGGTTTTGCCCTCCCAGGTGCCCCGGTATGTGATCGGGCTGCCGACTTTCCAATCCGAGCTGGCCTCGGTGCCGAAAAGGTAGCGCTTTATGAGCTCGGGATCGGTCAGCGCCTTCCAGACGGACCCCGGCTCCGCTCGAATATCGATGCTGGCTTTGGCGACATAGCCTTTATCCATGGGCACCCCCGCAGCTAAACTTAATACTATCGTCCGGCGCCGGAAAGCGGATTATTAAGGCCTTCATATCTCGCGACACGCTTGGCGTGTCGTAGTATATTATTTTCATATATCCAAGGGGAGGTATTCATGGCAATCGTAAAGGACATCCTGAAAGGCAAAGGCAGCGAGATCGTCAATGTGAGCCCCGACGCTACGCTGCTCCAGGCCCTCGAGGTCATGGCGAACAAGAACATCGGCGCCGTCCTGGTCCTCGACTCGAAGGGAGCCCTCGCGGGGATTTTCTCCGAGCGGGATTTCGTCCGCAAGATCATCATCAAGGGACGAGCCATGGAGACTACCTTGGTCAGGGAGATCATGACGAGCCGAGTGCTCTACGTGAGTCCCGAGACGACGGTTTCCGATTGCATGACCCTCATGACCGAGAAGCGGATCCGCCACCTCCCCGTGCTCGAGAACGACAGGGTCGTCGGCGTGGTCTCGATCGGAGACGTCGTCAAGGAGCTGCTTCGCGAGCAGGAGCTGGTCATCAACCGGCAAGCGGCGGAGATCGGCCAGCTCGAGCGCTATACGACCGGCAGCATTTGAGGTTCCCAATGTTCAAAGCGAAATCGGCGTTCAGCGGATTTTCGGTGAGCGACCTGGCCAAGGCCAAGGACTTCTATTCGAAGACCCTCGGGCTGAAAGTAGACGAGAATAGCATGGGGCTCCAGCTCCACCTGCCCGGGGGCGCGACCGTCTTCGTCTATCCGAAGTCCGACCACCAGGCGGCGACCTTCACGATCCTCAACTTCGAGGTGGACGACATCGACGCCGCCGTGGACGAGCTCGCGAACCGGGGCGTGCGGTTCGAGCGCTACGACGGCGAGCTCAAGACCGACGAGAAGGGCATCGCGCGCGGTAAGGCGCAGAACCGCGGGCCGGACATCGCCTGGTTCAAGGATCCGGCCGGCAATTTCCTGTCGGTTCTCAGCGGCTAGGCGCTATGGCCGCGATCCGCTCGCGCAAGGTCGGGTGCGAATAGTACCACGCCGAGTAGAGCGGATGCGGCCAGAGATTGGAGGCGTTCTCGCGGTTGAGGCGGATCAGCGCCGAGGCGAGAGCTTCGGAGCCGGCAACGCGGGCCGCGTAGACATCTGCAGCGCGAGCTTCGCTCGCGAGAGCCTCTACAGCGTATTTGTCGGCTTCGTACTCGTGCTTCCGCGACCAGGCGGAGAAGGCCGGGGCGAGGAAGAAGGTCGCCGGTCCGGAGACGAGGGCCAGGATGACCAGGAGCGCGTGCTTGGATGGGGCGGCGAAGCCGAAGGCCGCGTAGAGAGACGCCCAGCCCATCAAGCGGTCGAGCACCCAGAAGGCGAAGAAGGAGAGGACGATCGAGAGGATCGTGCCTTTCAGGACATGGCGCATTTTCTCGTGCCCAATCTCGTGGGCGAGAACGGCGAGGACTTCGTTCTCGGACATCTGGTTCACGAGCGTGTCGAAGAGCACGATGCGCTTCACCCGGCCGAGGCCGGTGAAGTATGCGTTCGAGTGGCGCGAACGCTTGGAGCCGTCCATCACGAAGATGCCGCTCACGCGGAACTCGAGGCGCTTGGCGAGCTCGGCGATGCTCGAAGCCAAAGGGCCCTCGGGCAGCGGCGTGAATTTATTGAAGATCGGCGCGATGACGAGGGGATAGATCAGGCCGAGGCCGAGGTTGATGACCGAGAAGATGGCAGCGGCCCAGAGCCACCACAGCGATCCGGCGCCGTCGATGAAGGCGTACAGGAGATACAAGAGCGTGAGGCCGAGGATGACGGATATTGCGGCCGACTTGCCGAGATCGAGGAGCCAGGTCGCGGCCTTGGTGGTGTTGAATCCGAAGCGCTTCTCGAGCGAAAAGGTGGAGTACAGCGAAATCGGCATCCCGAGTAGAGCCTGCGCGATGACGAGGACGCCGAGGAACAGGACGCCGCGCCAATAGGCTGCGCCGGCCCCGGCGGCAG
>CAWHFT010000231.1:0-4578 GCA_963828175.1 uncultured Spirochaetota bacterium | reverse complement strand
CCACGTCGTGAAAGGCGCGGTAGTCGCCTTCGGATTTGGCGGCCATCTCGGGATGTTTGCTGAACGCGCGTCCCGCTTCTGCGCAGCCAACCGCCTGCAGCAACTGCGTGGCCGTTGAGGACGACGTGCTGACGATGTGGAGCGCACGGCTGCTCCAGTGCCTTGGCATTTGCCTGCCGCCGCTGGCCGGATCGGAAGCGGCGCCCACGGCTTGCAGCATCATTTCGTAGGGCGTAACACCCAGCGCCAGGGCCAAAGCGCCATCGCGATAATACGGAAAAAACCAATCGTAGCCGGTGCGTAGAGCCAGGGCTGCGCCCACCTGCAGCGCTTCGTGGCCGGCAGAAGAAATTTGAAAGAAGATCTTTTGTTGGCGTTTCAGCAGGATCTCGCGGTCGTCGACTGCGCGAGAGAAACATCAGCCGGTAGATCTCAATCATTTGTTGCGCGGTCAGCTCATAAGAACGTAGTTGCTCGCGATGGCGTAAGGCGAGTTGTCGGCCACGGGGAAGTTGAGCGGGAGAAGCTGGACGACGGACAGCCGCGAGCTCGACGCGAATCGGATCACGGACGAGAGGGTATCCAGGTCGCCGATGCCCCAGTCGCGCTCGCCGCGGAAATAGGACAGCGGCGCGAAGATTCCCAGGCATTTCAGGCCGAGGAATGACCGGCATAGGTCGGAGAGTTCGCTGCCGCCGGGTTTCGCGGCGCTTGTTCGCATCGATCGCTCCTCGGCGGCCGGAAGGCGCGCCCTCCGCGCAAGGCGCGGTCGACCTCAGGCTAGTGTCGCGGTGCGGGAGTGTCAATCTGAAAGCTCCCAATAGGGGAAAGTCCCCTTCCTGGACGACCCCGGGAGCGGTATACTAGACCCAAGATATGGCCGAGTTCGTCCATCTCCACAACCATTCGGATTTTTCCCTCCTCGACGGGGCCGCCTCGGTGGGCGGCATGGTCGCCCGGGCCAAGGCACTGGGGATGGGCGCCCTCGCCCTCACGGATCACGGCAACATGTTCGGCGCGGTCAAGTTCTACGATGCCTGCAAGGACGCAGGCGTAAAGCCGATCGTGGGCGTCGAGTTCTACGTGGCCGGCGGCTCGCGCTTCGAGCGGACGGGCACGGAGAACGGCAACAAGTACTGGCACCTGGTGCTGCTCGCCAAGGACGCCGAGGGCTACCGGAACCTGCTCAAGCTCTCCTCAGCCTCCTTTACCGAGGGCTTCTACTACAAGCCGCGGATCGACTTCGAGCTGCTCCAGGAGCACGCGAAAGGCCTCATCGCGAGCTCCGCCTGCATCGCGGGCGAGATCCCCAGCCTCGTCCTGAGCGGCAAGGAGGCCGAGGCCGAGCGCGTGGCGATGCGCTACTCGGAGCTCTTCGGGCCGGGCAACTTCTACCTCGAGCTGCAGGACCACGGCATCCCCGAGCAGAAGACCGCCAACAAGGCACTGGTGGCGATGGCGAAGCGGACGGGCCTGCCCCTGGTTTGCACGAACGACATGCACTACCTGGAGCGCGCCGACGCCGAGGCCCATGACGTACTACTTTGTATTGGGACCAACCGCAAGCGCGACGAGCCGGGGCGGATGCGCTTCCACGGCCCACGAGTTCTACATGAAGACGGCCGGGGAGATGGAGGCGCTCTTCGCCGAGATCCCCGAGGCCCTCGCAGAGCACGCTGCGGATCGCGGAGATGGTCGATCTCAAGATCGCCTATCCCGGGCCGATGCTCCCCGACTACGAGTACCCGGCGGAGTACGAGAGCCCCGAGGCGTACCTGCGCCACCTCGCCTTCGCGGGGCTCAGCCGGCGCTATCCGGTCGTCACCGAGGAGATCAAGCGGCGGGCCGAGTACGAGCTCGACGTCATCATAAAAATGAAGTTCACGGGCTACTTCCTCATCGTCTGGGACTTCATCGACTGGGCGAAGTCCCAGGGCATCCCCGTCGGGCCCGGGCGCGGGTCGGGCGCGGGCAGCATCGTGGCCTATTCGCTGCGGATCACGGACATCGACCCCCTCAAGTACAACCTGCTCTTCGAGCGTTTCCTCAACCCCGAGCGCATCTCGATGCCCGATTTCGACATCGACTTCTGCTACGAGCGTCGCGGCGAGGTGATCGACTACGTCACGCGCAAGTACGGCGCGGACCGCACCGGGCAGATCATCACCTTCGGCACGCTCAAGGCCAAGGCGGTGCTCAAGGACGTGGCCCGCGCCCTCGACATCCCCTACGAGGACGCGAACAACATCGCCAAGCTCGTGCCCGAGGACCCTAAGATGACCCTCGCCAAGGCCTTCCAGGACGAGCCCAAGCTGCGCGCTCTCGCCGAGGAAGCCAGGTACAAAGACCTCTTCGCCGTGGCCAAGAAGCTCGAGAACAAGAACCGCCACACGAGTTTCCATGCGGCGGGCATCGTGATCGGCAAGACGGCGCTGTCGGACTTCGTGCCGCTGTACAAGGACCCGAAGACGGGCATCGTGTCCACGCAGTTCACGATGGACTATCTCGAGAAGTGCGGCCTCGTGAAGATGGACTTCCTCGGGCTCAAGACCCTCACCCTCATCAAGCATACGATCGACCTCGTCCGCAGGCGCGGGGTCGAGATCGAGGAGGAGAAGATCCCCGAGGACGATGCGCGGACCTACGAGCTGCTCGGCCAGGGCAAGTCGACCTCGATCTTCCAGTTCGAGTCGAGCGGGATGCAGGCGATCCTCAAGCAGGCGAAGCCCAGCTGCATGGAGGACCTGATAGCGCTCAACGCGCTCTATCGGCCGGGCCCCATGGACAACATTCCGCAGTTCATCGACTCCAAGTCGGGCAAGACGCCGATCACCTATCCCGACCCCTGCCTCGAGCCGATCCTCAAGGAGACCTACGGGGTCATCGTGTACCAGGAGCAGGTCATGCAGGTCGCCCAGCGAATCGGCGGCTACAGCCTGGGACAGGCCGACCTCCTGAGGCGCGCGATGGGGAAGAAGAAGCACGAGGTCATGGTCAAGGAGAAGGTCAAATTCGTCGAGAGCGCGGTGGCGAACGGATTCAAGGCCGCCGACGCCGACCGCATCTTCGAGATCCTGATCCCCTTCGCCGGATACGGCTTCAACAAGTCCCATGCTGCCGCCTACAGCGTCGTCGCCTACCGCACCGCCTACCTCAAGGCCAACTACCCGGCCGAGTTCATGGCCGCCAACCTCACCAACGAGATCTCCAACACCGACAAGCTCACCGAGTACATCGGCGAGGCGAGGTCCATGGGCCTCGAGGTGCTGCCGCCCGACGTCAACCGCTCCGAGCCGCACTTCGCCGTCGCCGACGGCAAGATCGTCTACGGCCTTCTTGGCATCAAGGGCGTCGGCGAGGCCTTGGCGCGCGCGATAGCCGCCGAGCGCGGAGAAGGGCGGGAAGTACGCCTCCTTCATCGAGTTCGTCGAGCGCCTGGGCAGCCAGGTCATGAACAAGAAGAGCATCGAGTGCCTCGCCAACGCAGGTACCTTCGACTCCCTGGGCAACACGAGGCGCGAGCTCGTGCTCGACCTCGAGCGGGCTGTGGAGTACGCGCAGGAAAAGGAGGCCGCGGGCAGCTACGGCCAGGCGAGCCTCTTCGACGGATCGGGCGAGGAGGAATACCCGCCCTTCTGCGTGAACAAGGCGGACGAGTATCCGCGCGCCGACATCCTGCGGATCGAGAAGGAGCTGCTCGGGTTCTACTTCTCGGGCCACCCGATGGACGAGTGGCGCAAGATCTGGGAGCGCTGCTCGGACGCCGACCTCGCCAATCCGGAGCGCGCCAATCCGGAGCGCACCTACACGCTCATCGCGATGCTCAAGGAGCTCCGCGAGATCGTAACGAAGACGGGCAAGAGGATGGCCTTCGGCGCGCTCGAGGACCCCGCGGGCTCGATCGAAATAGTTGTCTTCGCCGACGCGCTCGAGAAATGGCGCGACAAGCTCGTCATCGACGCGGTCGTCTGCCTGCGCGGCAAGATCGACCTGTCGCGCGGCAAGCCGAGCCTCAAGGTCGAGGACTTCGTCGATCCTTCCTCGCTGCGGGAGAAGTCCTGGAACGCGGTGCACATCCGACTGGGCCTCCGGCCGTCGCACGAGGAGGACCTTTATCCATTGCGCGACGCCATCGACGACCAGCCGGGACCGTGCAATGTGTACTTCCACGTGCCGACCGTGACTGCCGCGTCGCGCGCTGCCGCCGCAAGCGCCGAGGCTGCCGCTGCCGACCTAGGCGCAGTCACAGGCGCTGCTCAGGGGGCGTCGATGACCGACCGAATGATTTTTTTTTTTGGGGGGGGGGGGGGGGGGGGGGGGGGGGGGGGGGGGGGGGGGGTGGTGAGGGAGGTGGAATGGAAATGATTTTTTTTTTTTTTTTTTTTTATCAAACCGGTATCATCATGGCGCTCGTGGCATATGTTCATCCGTTTGCGATGACGTGGCATGGTCGACCGTTGGCTGTCGTCGACGTCGGATGACACTGGTCAACATCGACGTTGGGTCAACTCGTCAACAAGTGGTCAACTCAGTCAACTGGTTCAACTCAACATTGGTACATTGGTCAAATCATTCAAA
>CAWHFT010000230.1:0-9638 GCA_963828175.1 uncultured Spirochaetota bacterium | reverse complement strand
CTTGCGCCGCTCCCAACTTCACTCGCAACGCACCGATTGACGCAGCGTGCACGATTCATTGCAGGCAAGGCGATTTTCGCGCCATCACAATGCGCTCCAGCGTGTGTCTTGCTAGGCCGGCAAGATCAATGAAATTGAGTTTGCGCGCGACGGCGGAGGCGCGTTGGAAAATTTGCCACACGAATGCGTACACTGATAGCCAGGATGAGCAGCGGTTCTTCAGCGCCGGCGCCGAGTTATCGCGGCCGGCTCGCGCCCTCGCCCACCGGCTTGCTGCATGTGGGCCACGCGCGCACCTTCTGGACGGCCTGGCAGCGCGCCCGCGACGCCGGCGGCGCACTGGTCATGCGCATGGAAGACCTCGACCCCGACCGCAGCAAATCCTCTTTCGCCGAAGCCGCCTATGAAGACCTGCGCTGGCTGGGCATCCGCTGGCAGGAGGGCCCCGACAAAGGTGGACCCTTCGCACCCTACGTGCAAAGCCGCCGCCGTTCCATCTATCTCGCCGCCTGGCGCCGCCTGCTCCGCCGTGGCTTTCTTTACCCCTGCAAGTGCTCGCGCAAAGATCTCGAAACCGCCCTCGGCGCACCGCACGCGAGGTACCCGGCGGCGAACGCCGAGCACAGAGCGATGTTCTATCCCACCCTTGCGACAAAAACATCGCCGCCGCAAGGATGGGATGATTCGTAGACGTGCCGCACGCATTCGCCTGGAAGGCGATGAACTTAGCATTCGTGATGTGGGTTCTCAGTAGATGGCTTTGGCGTGGGGACGATGTAAGGGTGATGTTCCATGAGGTCGCCTTCCCTGGGTCCGCCGACCGCTGCGACATAATTTCTCGCCGCCGTCAACAGAGTCATGGCGCGCCGTGATGCTCACGGGCCTTGCACTCGGGCGTATGTCACGATTCCGGGCTGGGTGCCGCTCCTGCGGCGGCTTGGGGCGGGGCGGTTGCCGATCACTTGACGCCGGTGCCATCAAACGTGCCCGATGAAGCTTGTCTCCTCGGCAGTGGCCGCTCCGTCGGGCCGAGCTGACCCGGAACGATCCGACCGGCCGGTTGGTCTGCCACTTTGGCACCTACAACCCCGTCAGTCACCACGTGTTCTGGGTCCGGTCTTGCGTGAGTTGCTCGACCGCCGAGCCCGAGTATGCTGGTTCTCCTTGGGGCGCGGGGATACCGTTGGCCGGCGAACTCGCTGCGGACGGGCAGATTGGCGAGCTCCGCGTCTTCGCCCCTGGTACTGCTGCCGGCCCCATGATCACCGAGTACCTTAGGGCCTGCGACCTTGTGATCAACCTGTACCCAGATGGCGCGAGCGGCCGGCGGACGACCCTAATGGCTGCCTGGCCAATGGCGTACCTGTGGTTACCACTATCGGACTTCTTTCCGAGCCGGTCTGGACGGAAGGGGCGGTCGCCACCGCCCCGGCCGGCGACGCGGACCAGCTCGCGCGGCTGGCTCCTCGATCTTCTCGACCGCCCGGACCGACTGCGCCGAGCTGGGCTCGGCGGGCCAAAGGCTGTACCAGGATCAGTTCGCACTCCGCCACGCCGTCGCCGCACTGCTGGATCTGCCATGCCCACCTCCGACCGCCGCCTGAGAATCGCCTTCGTTGTTCACGACTACAACCGGCATATGGGCCACAGCCGCTATGTCGCCGAGCTGGCCGCCCGGTTCAAGCGAGACATGAAGTCCATGTGTTCGCCAACACGTTCGAGGAGCCGGACCCGGAGGGTCGACCTACCACCATGTCCCGGCATGGCGACAACGCCCTGGCACGCGTTCTGTCGTTCGTGCTGCCGGCCACCGCACTGGTACGGGGTCGCTTCGACGTCGTCCACTGCCCAGGGACTTTGCGGGCTGCGGCACAACGTGGCAACTGCCCACTTCTGCCAGCCGGATGGCATGGTCCCTCGTCCGGGCGAACGGTGCCTGACCTGGCGGCAGTCGCTGTGTCGGGCGCTGGTCACTCCGCTGGAGCGGCTCGCCATGGCCAAGCGGTCCACCCGGCGGGTCATCGCAACTTCCGAATCGGTCCGCCGAGACTCGGCCGGTTTTTCGGCCGCTTAACGGTCGTCAGGGTCATCTACCACGGGATCGATTCCGAGAATTTCCCCCCGCTAACAGACTCGATGGCCGGGATCGCCATAAGGACCGAGTTGGGGCTGCGCCAGCGATTGCCTGGCACTTTTCGTGGGAGACCTGCAAAGGCGCGGCCGCGGCGATCCGGGCGGTCGCTCGGACGACCGGTGCCAGCTCGTGCTGGTATCCGGTTCCGATACGCCGCGACCGTGCCTCGCGCGGCGGAGCGGAGGGGGTCCTGGTTTCCACCCGTTTTCCAAGCAAATCGAACAGTTCTTCGCCGCCGCGGATGTGTTCCTATTCCCGACCTTTTATGAACCTTACGGGATGGTGATCAGCGAAGCAATGGCCTCCGGACTACCTGTCATCACTAGCCAGGCGGCGGGCGCGGCCGATTGATCGACCATGGCCGAAGTGGATGGCTGACTGCCGACTCTTGGGACCCGGACGAGATCGCCGAGGGATTACGGATTCTGTCCGCCGACCCTGGCCGACGTCACCAAATGGGTGAGGCCGCCCGTGCCAGGATCGAGGAGTACACCTGGGACCGGGCCGCCGAGCAGACGCTGGCGGTGTACCGCGACGACGAAGAGCTCGAGTGGCTTTATCGGAAAGGCGTTAAGGCCGACGGGGATGCGCAGGCCCGCATAGGCGCCGGAGGATGCGAAGTTGGCAAACACTCCAGGCCCGACATAGTAGTTGACGAAGCCTACGAGATGTCCGCTCGCGAGCCACCAGTCGGCCAACAACGCCAGTTCGCTTTGGCCGCCGTTGGCGGCGATAGTCCCGCCGATACCGAATACTGCGGGAAATTTAGGTAGGCGAAAGGAGATGAGGGCCGAGGATCCTGGAAGGCCGCTGCCGAGGCCGCTGAACGCAAACTCACCGCCGATAGCGGCCTTGAAAGCGAAGGCGCTGAACGCTGTAAAAAGCGTCAAGGCTAATGCCAGGATCAAGACTTTGCTTTTCATGCTTCCTCCGTAGACTGAATATTTACACAATAATACCATAGGCGGATGGGCATTTCTATTGCAATTGCCGGCTTTAGGCGGATTTCTCGGCCCTCGTCGTCATGGAATAGTCCGAAACGCTCCCGTGGAGCTCCTTGATCGATTCGGCTATCTTCCAGCTGAGGTCGCGCAAGTGTTGCATCGTCGCACCGGTGTCTCTCGAGCCAGCCTCGACTTCCCCCATTCCGCCTTTGATCTCCTCGCCGAGCCCTGACACAATGCCTGCGGCCTCCGCGGCGCTTCGCGAGCTCGACAGTATCTCCCCCGAGCGAGATTTCGCCTCGACGGAATTCCCCGCGGCCAATTCGAGGTCGCCGGCGACGCCAGCCGCGGAATCCGACAGGCCTTCCATGATTCCCAAGAGCTCCTTCATGCTGGATTTGGCCTCGCGCGTCAGGACTTCGATCCCTCGGAAGTCGACGTCGGTCTGAGCGCTCGCCCCCGAGACCTCGCCTATCCGTTTCGCCATGTCGCCGATCGTATCCCCGATCAGTATCGCGTTCTCGTTCGTGGACTCGGCGAGCTTGCGTATCTCCTCCGCGACGACGGCGAAGCCCCGCCCCGCCTCCCCCGCATGGGCTGCCTCTATTGCGGCGTTCATCGCCAGGATATTGGTCTGCTCGGCCACGGCGTTGATGATCTCGATGACTTCCTTGACCTTCTCTACATCGGTCACCGTTCCCGCGATCGCGGCGTTGGTGACGCCCAAGCGCTCGCGCTCGGCCGCCGCCAGGGCCTCGAGCCTCTCCGCTTCCGCGCCCTGGCGCCGCGCTATGGTGTCGGCTCGCGCGGCGGCTTGTTTCATCTCGTCGGCCCTCGCGCTGGAGCGGGCCAGAGCCTCGCTCTGCTCGGCGAGCCGCTCGTCCAGGGCCCCTACGCTCTGGCCGATAGCCGCCGTGGCCTCGCTCGAGGCCCCGAGGCGCGGGACCATTTCGTCGATTCGCATCCTGATTGACCTGATATTGGCGCTTATCTGCTCGATCGAGGCCGCGGTCTCGCTGGAAGCCGACAGTATCTCCTCCCTCACGACCGCGGCATCCTCGGCCATCCCGACTACTCGGCATATCAAATCGGCGAAGTCGTCGATCGTGTCGTTGATCTTGGAGGCGAGAGAGGAGAGCTCGTCATTGCCCCGCAGTTCGACTTTCGCCGTGAAATCCTTGCAGTTCCAGGTCCCGATCGCCGTCTCGAACCTTCCGAGCGAGCGGTTGAAGGCCCTCGCGAACGTGAAGAGAAGAATGGCCGCCGCGAAAGCGCCGAGAATGGAGAGGACGACCACGAGCAGCGAGAGCTCTGCTTCTGTGGAGTCGGTCTTCTTGGTCACCGATGCCGTCAGCTTGATGAGCGCGTTGTCGAGATAGGTATCGAGCGCGGTTATAAGCTGGGGTACCCTGTTGTCGAGGACCACGGCCTCGGGCACCGCCCCGGTGAGGCTCAGGGAGTCGACGCGAGCCGTGATGCCGGCCTTGGAAAGGGCATCGGAAATATCGGTCAGGGCCTTCGCCTGATCCATGACCTGTCCCCATACGCTGTTCAAGGCGTCCCGCTGTCTCGCATCCTCGTCGGAGTTCATCGTCCTGGCGATGACTTTGTCCGAGACGTAGGCCTTGACGAGCGCATTGGTAAGGCTAACGCAGGAACTCCACGCGTCGTAGCTGATCTCGAAATTCCGGGAAGTCAGCAGCTCGTCGCTGAGAAAGCGTAGCTTGTACATCTGCCTGTTCAAATTGAGGGTATCCACGCGCATCTTCTGCAGGCCGTGATTCTCGCCGCTATAGATGAAAAACATCGATACGCTCATTATGAGGGCCGTCAGGGTGACAACCAGGAGAAGCCATAGCCGGGTGCGTATCTTCATAAGACCCTCCCTATGTCGAATAAAGTCTATTATTTCATAGTTAGTATTTTAACATAAATGCACTCAGGACGCACCACATGACCGTCCTTTCCCTTGTTCAGGCAGGAGCACGGAGAGATTCCCATTATTTGGAACGGTCCGAAATCGCGCTGGGGCTCGCAGCAGGATTGAAATCTTATTTATCCCCAAGGGGAATCGAACCCCTGTTGGCGGGATGAAAACCCGCTGTCCTAACCTCTAGACGATGGGGACGTGTACGCTCGGCCATAGTGCCCTAAGCCCCGGCCAATGTCAATAATCCATACCCTAGAACAACTTTCTGCTACATCTTCAGCTTGCCAATAGCGAGCTCTTTCAGTCGAGCAGCCTGAACATTGTCCGGTTCGAGCTTGAGCGCAGCATTGGAATCGGACAGGGCCTGGGCGTAATCGCCGAGGTGCCAGTAGGCCATTCCGCGTCTATACAAGGAAAAGAAATGGTAGGGATGGATATTCAAGGCCAGATCGAAATCGCCGATTGCGCCGACAAAATCCTGAAGGACGCTCCGCACGACTCCTCGGTAGTAGGCCGCCTTATGGTCACCAGGCGCCAGCTCGAGGCTAGAGCAAAAATCGTCGATCGCCTCTTCATATAGTGATTGGGAAAAGTAAGCCATGCCCCTATGCTTGAAGACCATGGCCGCAATGTCTTTGTCCGGCTTCTGCGCGAGAATCTCGCTGTATATCCGCGAGGCCGCTTCGTAGTCTTCCCTATTATGCGCGCTCAGAGCCGCTATGAGGAGTTCGTCCATGCTCGTGAACTGTCCCCTGTCCGCGCCGAGGAAACGCCGCTCGACAACCGATGGCTCGTCGTCCTCCGCTTCTGGCCTTTTTTCGTCGCCGCCTTCGGGCCCGAGCGGACGGTCCATCGCGTGCTCTATCTTGCCGTAAAAAGCGGAGCGCCGCCTCCCGAGCTCGGAGGTGAGCCGCCTTTGATAGTCGAGGATTTCCTGGAAAATAATGTCCGAAAGGGAGAGGTTCGCGTTGAGAGCCGCAAGCTTGCGCTTCATCGGCTCGTCGAAGGGCGTGAACTCGGCTTTATAGACGAGCTCGTGCTCCACTTCGGCCCAGGCTTCCTGCAAGATGGTGCGGAGCTGGACCTCGAAGGCGCAATTATCGAGCCCGACGGCGTCGACTTTCAGGTCCTCCGGCAGCTCGATGAGGATATGGATGGATTCGTAGCCGAATTCTCGGAAGGAACGCTCGGCGCCTTTGCGCTCGACGTCCAGGATCCTGAATGACGCGCGGATGGAGGCTTCCGCCATGGTGAGATCGCCGAGAAAAGGGCAGACGACCCTGAGGGCGACGATGTCCGTGACCGGTATCGGCTTGGTCCCCGATACCGCGGAGTTCCTCAAGAGCCGGATAAGCTTGGCGTACCAGGAATCGAAGCCTTTGACGCGGCCTTTGATTATCGGGAAGAGCGAATCCTTCTCCAGCGAGGCGCGCAGCCGCGCCTCGAGCTCGGAGAGAATCTTCAAATAACCAGGCTTGCGAGTCTCATAGGCGTGTTTGAGCGCGCCCCTATCGGGAATCGCCATGAGGCCTTCTCCAGTGCTCGTCACGATCATAACCTCGCCCTTCGGACGTCGAAGGCTGAAAAAAAGGCCGGGACAAGGGTCCCGGCCTTTTTTGCGTCTAGATTAGCGCGCTCGCAGGCATTACTTGGTGGTGCCGTCGGCCTGGAATACCTTGGGCTCTTGCTTCAACGCCTCCAGATAGCGCAAGACCTGCTGGGCGCCGAAACGCTGGGACTCGATATTTTTGCGAGCGGCCTCTTTCGCACTGACGATACCCCAGACATTCTCGTCGTTGATGTCGGTCACAGGCTCCGGGACGGCCTTATCGTAAAGGATCTTGACATCCTTTATGTAGGTAACAAAATCGCCACCAGGGCTCGCGGCATCGCGCGTTATGATAAAACCGCCTAGTTTTTCCATTGGTATGCTGTTGGGATATAGAGGATAGAGGCGGAGCTCGCGGTTACGTACGTCTTGAACATAGGCCGGATTGTCCCACTGAAGCTCCTTCCAGCCGTCGAAGTTCAGGTAGCCCATGAACATCGTCGTTTCGTTGCCATCGGCATCTTGAAGGACGAGCGTCAAGCCGTGAGGGAAGTTCAAGCCTTTCACCATCACCTGGACCGACTTGATGAGTCCTACGTTCTTGACGACGCCGTACGCGGTCTGGAGTTTTGAGGTGGCGTCGATGGTTCCTTCAAAACGAGTCAAATTACTAGTCGCGGCACCAGGGGCGATCGGAGCGATGTTTCCCTGATCATCTACCGACGAGGTCTCGAAAGCGGGGATCTCGAAAGGAGGCTCGATCTTCGCCCAGCTGTTGAAATCCCCCAACGGGAAGTGTATCCGCACTCCCATTACCGATGCTCCCGGGAACTGCTTGGCGCTTTTATCGAGGGTCGCCTCACGGGTCATCGAAAGGGTCTGGTTCAGATTGTCCCTGGAGGACGAGGCGAGAACGACGTTCCATTGGGATATCGCCAGGGAGGTTCTCATGGCCTTTTTCTGATCGGCCGTGTAGCTCGCTCCGGCCGTTCCCGAGAAGTCCATCATGGTGGCTTTATTCTGGGTCATGACGCCCTGATTGGCGGCATCCGGCAGGATGTCGGCCTTGAGCAGGGAAAAGTCGATAAGCACTGCCTCATCGGCGGAGACCACGGTGACCGCGCCCACGAGAAAAAGCGCCAGGGCGATGACGATTGCTTTACTTCTCATGCAATAACTCCTTTCATTGCACACGATTTCGCTTATCCACTATTCGATAAGGAAGTATACGCTGCCAAAAACCTTTGTCAATTATTTTCCTGCCTTTTTTATGCCCGTCGCCCCCTCGATCTGGATGCCTTCGACATAGGGTTCTTCGCCGCCTATCGTGAGCGATAGCCGCTTCATGCCGGGCAACGCGGCCCTCAGGCTGCGCTCCATGGCTTTCATGCCGTTCTTCAGCGAGTTCGGCGGATCCAGGGCCGCTTCGGGCGAGATATCGATGAAGAGCCTGCCCTTGCGGTAAATGGCGCTTTCCAGGCGCACTCCCGGAGAAAAGGCCGTTACGAGGGACACGTCCTTGGGTCCGAGCAAAACCTCCGAGGCGATCAGCTCGGCGCGAGCTTCCGAGCCGAAGCTATGCGGCACCTCGCGCAATTCGCCGCGGAGCGTTCCGCCCGAGTCGGGATAGAACAGGACGACCTCCTCGAAGGCCGAGGTCGCCGCCCAGGAGACGAGCGATACGAGGAAAACCAGGCCGAGCACTGTTAGGCAGAGATCGACCGGAACGGAGAGCCACTTGAGGGTATGCTTCCAGGCCGAGGATAAATTCCGGCCCGAGGTTAGAAGAAAACGTCGCGAAAAATCGAGGAATGGGTTCATGGGGGAGGGGCGCCTCTCATACTTTCGAAGTAGCCGACGAAATCGACGAGGCCAGTATATACGCCGTCGGCCACGCGGGACAAGTAATCGTCTTGGGTGAGGAGCTTCCCCTCGTCGGGATTCGTGACGAAGCCGGTTTCTATGAGGACCGAAGGCATGTGGGCATTGCGCACCACGAACCATTCCTCCGCGCGGACTCCCCTATTGGGACTGACCGACCCGATGCGGCCCTGCAGTCCCGTCATGATATCGCGCGCCAGGATGATGCTTTCCGTGGTGAATTCCTCCTCGAGCATCGCGTTGAGTATGGGAGCGATCTCCTGAGCCGGGCTTCCAGGCGTCTTGGCGTCGACGAGAGTGCGGCGGTATTCGGGGTTCAGGTACCAGATCTCGAAGCCTTTTGCGTTCTTGTTGAACGACGAGTTGGCGTGGATGGAGACGTAGATGATAGCCTCGTTGGCTTCGAGCGGCACCGAGTTCGCCAATTCGACGCGGTCTTCGAGGCTCGGATAGCTGTCGTCGTCGCGCGTCACGAGTATCCTCTTGTCCGGATATTTCGCCTTCAAAGCGACATAGAGTTTTAGGGAAACCGCCAGGGTGATTTCCTTTTCCACGACGCGCAGCTTCTTGCCCGCGACGCTCAGTTCTCCGATGGCGCCGGGATCCTTGCCGCCGTGACCCGGGTCGATGAGAATGGCGGCCACCGAGAAATGCGAGCGAGACGCGGCCTCGGCCTGGGCGAAAGTCTTTTCGATTAGGGCACTGGAGAGCGCCGAGAACCCGAGGCCTTCTTTCCCCTCCTTCGGCGGATCCAGGAGGATCGATTTGTTCCAATCGAACACCGCCAGAGGCAGGCCTCGCGCGAAGGCCATGCGGTTGCCCGACTTCTCGAAAAGGCCGTACCCGGTAAGCGGATCGTAGAGGAGCTGCGCCTTGAGGCGTCCCGCGAGCTCTCCGGCCGGGGTCGGGTCGCTGGAGGGAGCTGCAGTGGCGGGGCCATCGGTTGACGCCGAGGCGGGCGACGACGTCGGGACAGGCGCAGCCACCGCGCTCGCCGGGCTGGCTGCCGTCGGCGCCGCGGCGAGCGAAGACAGGAGGCCGAGGCAGAACAGCAGCGCGAGGCTCGCTTTCATGGCCGCCCGTCCTCCGTGTCGAGAACGTAAATGCCGGCCTGGAGCCCGCCTCGTGCGAGGGCGCGCCAGAATCGGCCGGCCAAGCTCCGGGAGCCGCTCCGCCCCGTGACCTTGGGCCTTCTCAGCG
>CAWHFT010000229.1:0-9503 GCA_963828175.1 uncultured Spirochaetota bacterium | reverse complement strand
ATGGCCTGGACTACCGCGAGATCGCCGATCTCGGCGTCCCCGGAAGGCCCAACGAGGCGACGCTGCGGTTTCGCGGCGGCGAGGCTATCGCGCTGGTCCGCCGCGAGTCAGGCGCCGGAAAGGCCTGGATCGGCAGGAGCTCGCCTCCGTATCGCGCGTGGTCGTGGAGCGAGAGCGACGAGAGGCTGGGCGGGCCGAACTTCCTCGTGCTGCCCGGCGGAGATCTCGTCGCCGCGACGAGGATCTGGAGACGGGGCCGGCCAGTCACGGCCGTTTGTGCGATGACCGACAGCAGCCTGAGCCCGATGCTCGAGTTGCCGTCAGGCGGGGACTGCGGCTATCCGGGCATGGTCTTTCATCGCGGCATGCTGTGGATCAGCTACTACTCGTCGCACGAGGGCAAATCCCGGATATACCTGGCGCGAGTGCGTCTAGGCTAGCCCGAACGCCGTGGCGAGAAGCTCCTTGGTGTAGGGGTGCCGGGGATCGCGGAATATCCGCGCCGCCGGCCCCGACTCGACGATTTTTCCGCCCTTCATGATCGCGAGCTCGTGGCAGAGGGACTTGAGCACCTTGAGGTCGTGGCTGATGAAGATGTAGCTCAGACCGTACTTCGCCTGGAGCTCCTTCAGGAGCTCGATGACCTGGAACTGCATGGTCCGGTCCAGCGAGGAGGTGGGCTCGTCGAGGACGAGGAGGGCGGGCCTCAGCACGAGGGCCCGCGCTATGGCGATGCGCTGGCGCTGTCCGCCCGAGTATTCGTGCGGATAGCGCAGGCGCTGCTCCGGGTCGAGCCCGACGTCGCGCATCGTGTCGACGATGACTCGCTCGCGTTCGCGGCGGTCGGCCATGCCGTGGACCTCCAGGCCCTCGGCGACGATGTCCTCGACGGTCATGCGCGGATTGAGGCTGCCGAAGGGATCCTGGAAGATGATCTGCATCTTCCTCCTGAGAAGCCGGAGAGGCTCGGCCGCGAGGCCGTCGACCCTCTCGCCGTCGAGCAGGATCTCGCCCTCGCTGGAAGTCAGCCTGAGCAGGGCCTTGCCCAGGCTGGTCTTGCCCGAGCCAGACTCCCCGGCGATGCCCAGCGTCTCTCCCCGCCTCAGCTCGAGCCCGACTCCGTCCACCGCCTTCACGTAGCCGCTCGTCCTTCGCAGAACAGCCGCGCTGGATGGGGAACCAGACCTTAGCTCCCTCGCCTCGAGGAGAAGCGGCCGGGATGGATCGGGCTCGGGGGGCTCGGACTCGGGCTCGGCGTCGAGGAGGCTCTTCGTGTAGGGATGCTCGGGCAGGGCGAAGATCTCGGAGCTGCCCTTCGTCTCCACGATGAGGCCGTCGTGCATCACCGCGACGCGGGTCGCGATCCGGCGGACGATCTCGAGGTTGTGCGTGATGAACAGGACGGCCATGCCGAGCTCCCGCTGGAGCTCCTTGAGGAGGTCGAGGATCTGGGCCTGGATGGTCACGTCGAGGGCGGTCGTGGGCTCGTCGGCGATGAGGAGGCTCGGCTCGTTGGCCAGGGCCATCGCTATCATCACGCGCTGCCGCTCCCCTCCCGAGAGCTGGTGCGGGTACGAGGCGAGCTTCTTCTCCGGCGAGGCGAGCCCCACCCGCCTGAGCCACTCGAGGCTGACCGGGCGCGCGGCGGCGGCCGAGAGCCCGCGGTGGAGGAAGAGGGTCTCGCCCAGCTGCCTCTCGACGGTGTGCAGCGGGTTCAAGGACGACATCGGCTCCTGGAAGATCATGCCGATCTCGTCGCCGCGGACGGCCTGGAGCTCGCCTACCGTCATCCCGAGCATGTTCCGGCCCTTGAAGGCGATCTCGCCCGCCGGATACGCGATGAGCGATTCCGGCAGGAGCCGCAGGATGGACTGCGCGGTGACGGTCTTCCCCGACCCGCTCTCGCCGACCAGAGCCAGCGTCTCGTTGGCCTCCAGCGAGATGTCCACGCCATGGACCACCTCGCGGATCTCGGAGCCCCGCCTGAAGCCGACGCGGAGGCCGCTGGATGGAGAGCAGGGCGCCGCCGGCTGGAGCTTGGGCGCTCATGAGACCGCCCGCCGCGGGTCGAAGGCGTCGCGCACCGCCTCGCCGACGAAGACGAGGAGACTCAAGGTCCCCGCGAGGACCACGAAGCCGGTGATCCCCAGCCAGGGCGCCTGCAGGTTGTCTTTGCCCTGCGAGAGGAGGTCGCCGAGCGAGGGCGAGCCGGGGGGCAGGCCGAAGCCGAGGAAGTCGAGGGACGTCAGGGTCGTGATCGAGCCACAGAGGATGAACGGCAGGAATGTGAGCGTGGCGACCATCGCGTTGGGCAGGATGTGGCGAAAGATGATACGAGAGTTGCGCAGCCCCAGGGCCCGCGCGGCGAGGACGTACTCGAAGTTGCGCGCCCGGAGGAACTCGGCCCTGACCACTCCGACGAGGCTCATCCACCCGAAAAGGAGCGTGATGAGCAGGAGCCACCAGAAGTTGGGCTGCACGACGCTCGAGAGGATGATGAGAATGAAGAGCGTGGGCATGCCAGACCATATCTCGATGAAGCGCTGGCCTAGTATGTCGACCTTGCCCCCGTAGTAGCCCTGGACGGCGCCGGCGGCGACCCCGATCGCGGAGGACAGCACGGTGAGCGTGAGCCCGAAGAGCACCGAGATGCGAAAGCCGTAGATGACCGTGGCGAGGACGTCGCGGCCCTGGTCGTCGGTGCCCAGCAGATTGTCGCGCGTCGGAGGGGAGGGGGCAGGGCTGGGCAGATCGTAGTTGATGGTGCCGTAGCTGAAGCGGATGAGGGGCCAGACCATGGATCCCTTGGCCCCGACGAGGGACTGCACCTGGGGATCGCGGTAATCTGCGGCGGTCTCGAACTCGCCTCCGAAGGTTCTCTCGGAATATCGAAAGAGCACGGGAAAGTAAAGCCGGTGCTCGTAGACGACGAGCAGGGGACGGTCGTTGGCGAGGAACTCGGCGAAGAGACTGAGGCCGAAAAGGACGAGAAATATCCACAGTGAGACGAATCCGCGCCTGTTGGCCTTGAAGCGACGCCACCGCTCCCGGTTGAGCGGACTGATTCCGCGCATGCTCACGTTTGCCTCGTTTCGAAGTCGATGCGCGGATCGACGAGGGTGTAGGTGAAGTCGGAGAGGAGGCCGAGGAGGAGCCCGAGCAGGGTGAAGATGTACAGAGTCCCGAACATGACCGGATAGTCGCGCTGCATCGTCGCCTCGAAGCCAAGGAGCCCGATGCCGTTGAGCGAGAAGATCACCTCGATGAGCACGGACCCGGTGAAGAACATGCTGATGAAGGTGGCCGGGAAGCCCGCGATGACGAGGAGCATCGCGTTGCGGAACACGTGCTTGCGCAAGATCGCCTTCTCGGTGAGCCCCTTGGCCCGAGCGGTCATCACGTACTGCTTGTGGATCTCGTCGAGAAAGGAATTCTTGGTGAGCATCGTGAGGGTCGCGAACCCGCCGATCACTTCGGCGAGGACGGGAAGGAAGATATGCCACAGGTAGTCGCCCACCTTCGCGAACAGCCCGAGCGAGTCGAAGTTCGAGGAGACAAGGCCGCGCAGGGGGAAGATCTTGAGAAAGCTTCCCCCCGCGAAGAAGACGATGAGGATTATGGCGAACAGGAAGGTGGGGATCGTATTGCCGACGATTATCGTCGAGCTCGTCCACAAATCGAACCGGCTGCCGTGCCGCACCGCCTTTCGTATGCCCAGCGGTATGGACACGAGGTAGATGATCAGCGTGCTCCACAGGCCGAGCGTGATGGAGACGGGCAGCCGCTCGGCGACGAGACCGAGCACGCTCTTGCCCTTAAACAGGCTGTCCCCGAGGTCGAAGACGAGGTAGCTCTTGAGCATGTCGAAGTAGCGGACAAGGAGCGGCTTGTCGAAGCCGTAGCGCTTCTTGATGGCCTCGATGACTTCGGGATCGAGGCCGCGCGCGCCTCGATACAAGGTTTTATTCTCTTTTGCCCCCGTAGCGGACGCGTTCGAGGTGGGGCCGGTGTCGCTGCGGCCCTGCCCGGAAATTTGCTCCATCGCCCCCGTCGGGCCGAAGCCGCTCAAATTGGCGACAGCCTGGTCGACGGGGCCGCCCGGGGCGATCTGCACGATGAAAAAATTTACCGTGATGATGGCCCACAGCGTAGGGATCATGAGGAGGAGTCGTCGGAGTAGGTATCTTGCCATTTTCGGCTACTTTTTCGGCAGCTTGGCTTCTTTGTCCTTGTTGACCCACCAAGTACCGACGCCCAGGTCGTACTTGGGCATGATCGAGGGCCGCGAGAACTTGTTCCAGTAAGCAACGCGATATTTGCCGAGATACCACATCGGCATGACGTAATAGTTCCACGTCAGCACCCGGTCGAAAGCCCGCCCCCAGGGAAGCAGCGCCTTCTCGCTCGCCTGGTTGGCCACGATGCCGTCGACCAGGTAGTCGAGAGCCGGATCCTGGACCCCGGCCATGTTGTAGGTCGAATTCGTATAGTCCGATCGCCAGATCTCCTTCACATCGAGATTCGGGTAGTACATGGGGTCATAGCCCCGATCGATCATGTCGTAGTCTTGCTTGCGCATGCGCTGCGTGTACTGGGTCGTGTCGACTTGGCGTATCGTCATGGTGACGCCCATCCGCTCGAGGTTCTTCTGTATGGGCGCCGCCACTCTGGCCATCGAGGGACTGTAGATGAGAAGCTCGAAGCTCATGATCTCGCCGGTCTTGACGTTGGCGAGCTTGCCGTCCTTGTTGACCTCCCAGCCGGCCTGCTTGAACAGGTCCATCGCCGCCTTGAGCTGGTCTCGAATGTTGCCGGTGCCGTCGGTGACCGGCGGCTGGTATTCCTTGGTGAAGACTTCGGGCGGGATCTTGTCGCGAATGGGATTCAGAATCTTGAGCTCATCCGCGCTCGGCAGGCCCTTGGCCTCGTAATCAGTGCTCGTAAAGTAGCTCCGGCTGCGCGTATACTGCCCGTAAAAGAAATTCTTGTTGAGCCACTCGAAATCGAGGGCGTAGCCGAGAGCCTCGCGCACTCGCCTGTCCTTGAAGAAGGGCCGCTGCACATTGAAGACGAAGGACGACATGCCCTGAGGCCTCTGATCGGGCAATACTTCCTTGACGATGTAGAGCGCGTCGAAAGGCCGCCCCGTATACATCGTCGCCCAGTTCTTCGCGATGCTCTCCACGTAGAAATCGTACTCGCCCGCCTTGAAGGCCTCGAAGGCGACCGTATCGTCGCGATAATAGTCGTACCGGATAGCGTCGAAATTGTTCTGGCCCTTGTTCACCGGCAGGTCCCAGCCCCAATAATCCGGCAGGCGCTTGTACACTACGTATTGGCCGATTTTGTAATCCTTGATGGTGTAGCCGCTCGTGCCCAGGGGAACTTCGGTAAGAGGGTCGTTGAGCTTCCGGCTCGACCAGTAAGACTTGGGCAGGACGTTTAGAGAGGCGAGGGAAAGGGCTAGGGCCTTGTCGCCTTTCTTGAGGGTGAACTTGACCCGAAGGGAATCGAGGGCCTGCGCTTTCACTCCATCGTAATACTGCTTGAACTGCGGCACTCCCTCGGCCATGAACTTATTGAAAGTAAAGACCACATCCTCGGACGTGATGGGCTTTCCGTCCTGGATCCTGGCCTTCGGGTTTATGTCGAAGGTGATCCACGAGAAATCGGCCGGGTATTCGACTTTCTCGGCGATGAGGGGATAGTAGACGTCGACCTCGTCCAGCGAGCCTGCCATGAGCGTATCGAAGAAATAGCTGTCGGCCCCAACTGAGGAAACGCCGCGATCGGCGAAACGATTGAAGTTGTCGTACGTGCCGATCTCCGACTCGCGGAGCGTGCCGCCCTTGGGAGCGTCGGGGTTCACGTAGTCGAAGTGGTCGAAGCCGCTCTTGTATTTGGGAGTGCCGTGCAGGGCGACCGAAGTCGCGACGGTCACCTGCGCGGCGGCCGATACGAGCGCGCCGAGGGCGAGAGCAGCTATCGTCAAAGAGCGCTTATTCGTCATATCACTGAAAATAGAACCGACGTATAGCCGTGGTCAAGGCCGCGCCGCTATACTAAAGGTCCTTATGGCGACCATCCGATCAGTGTGCGTGTTCTGCGGCTCGAGCAACGGCAGGCGTCCCGAGTACGCGGCCGCGGCCGAGGCGCTGGGCGAGGCCATCGCGCGTTGAGGCCAAAGGCTCGTCTACGGCGGCGGCGACGTCGGCTCGATGGGCATCCTCGCGCGCTCGGCCCTCGCGGCCGGCGGCGAAGTCTCGGGCGTCATACCGCGCAAGCTCTACGAGCTCGTCGACCACGTCGAGCTGACCGAGCTCGTCGTCGCGGCCGACATGCACGAGCGCAAGGCGAAGATGTACGCCATGTCCGACGCCTTCATCGCCATGCCCGGCGGCATCGGCACGCTCGACGAGCTGTTCGAGGCCTGGACCTGGCGCGGCATCGGCTACCACGACAAGCCGATCGGCGTCCTCGACGCGGCCGGCTACTTCGGCCCGCTGCTCGGCTTCCTCGCTCAGATGGTCGAGGAAGGCTTCCTCGGCCGCGAGCAGCTCGACGACCTCGTCGTCGACACCGACCCCGAGGTCCTCCTCGACGCTCTCGCCGCCAAGGAGCCGCTCACGGTGTTCAAGCGGCCCGAGCGCTCGCGCAGGATCGATCGGTGAAGCGCCCGCCGCGCATTCCCCCCGGCGCCCCCGGCCATCCGCGCGCCAAGGCGCAGAGCGAAGCCGATTCGAAAAAGGCACGTCCCCCGCGGCCCGATCGCCGCGAACGCGAGGCGGCGGCCGACCGAGCGGGAAGCTCGAGAGCGCCCTCAGCCGTGCGGCCGAAGGCCACCGCGAGAGCCGCCCGGCTCATTTACGAGGACGACTACATAATCGCCTTCGACAAGCCGGTCGGGCTGCCGGTCATCGCGCCCGAAGGCTCGCGCGCCCGCTGCCTGCTCGACCTCGCCACCGAGGCGATCGCGAGAAAGCGCCCCAAAGGCCGCGCCGCCGTGGTCCATCGCATCGACCGCGACACCTCGGGCGTGGTGATCTTCGCCGCGGACGGCAAGACCAAGAAGCTCCTCATGGAAGGATGGGACGAGCTGGTGACGCGTCGGGTCTACGTCGCCCTCGCCCGGGGATCGATGGCCGAGGAATCCGGGGTCTTCGATTATTGGCTGAAGGAGAACAAGGGCGGAGAGGTCTATCGCGCCGACCCAAAGGAAAAAGGAGCCAAGCGCGCGGTGACGCGTTGGCGCGTCCTCGATCGGGGCCTCGGCGCTGACTTGAGCCTCCTCGAACTCGAGCTCGAGACAGGGCGCAAGCACCAGATTCGCGTTCAGCTGGCCGACTCGGGCCACCCGATAGTCGGCGACGACAAATACGGCGGCGCTCGCGCGACGACCGTGCGCGGCACCCCGCCGACCGATCGCGGTCGGCCGACCGATCTTGGCCGGCTCTGCCTCCATGCGCGGATGATCGAGCTGAAGCTCCCCGGCCGCGAGATTCTGCGAATCGACAGCCCTCCCCCGCCGGAGTTCGCCGCGGCGGTCCGTCGTCAGCATACTGACGCGTCGCCGAAGCCGACGACCAAAGCGAGAACGCCCCGCCACAAGTAAGCCGGTTTTGACTTGCCCTGGGGCGTTGGCTGCGCTAGCCTAGGGCCATGAGATCCCAGCAGGAAGAGGCCGAACCCCGATACCAGTCCCTCTTCGAAGAAGCCTCGATCCCTCTCTTCGAGGAAGACTTCTCGTCGGTCATGGCCAGGCTCGCCCCCCTCGAGGCTGCCGGCGTGCTGGACGAAGCGGTCCTTCTGGCCGACGATAAAGCCCTGACCAGGGAATGCGTGGCCCTCACGCGAGTCGTGGCGATCAACGCCGAGGCGCGGCGATTTTTCGCAAACGAGGACGGGTCCCTCGGGCCTGGGACCGAGCCCGGGACATCCATCGAACCAAACTTCAAGGACGAGGGATGGTCGGTCTTCGCGAGAGAGCTCTTGGCGTTGGTGCGCGGAGAGCTGCCGTTCCAAAGCGAGCTTGGCTTGATCCTGCCCAATGGGGCGGAGCGGACTATCGTGATCCGCGTTTCGGTGGCGCCCGAGGCGAGGTCCACGCTCTCGCGCGTCTTCGCGTCTTTCCTCGACATCACGCGGCAAAAGCAGGCGGAGTCCGAGCTCATGCGCTCGCTTTCGGACAACCGGGCTCTTATTCGGGAGCTGCGCCACCGGACGAGGAACAACATGCAGATGATCAGCTCGATGCTGCGCTTCGAGGAGGAACGGGCCCCCGACGAGCGCAGCGCCGCCGCATTCAGGTCCATCAACGAAAGGATCGAGGCCATGGCGATGGTGCACGAGACCCTCGCCTCGAGCGGCGAGCTCTCGCAGGTCGCCATCTCCTCCTACGCCTCGGAGTTGATCGGCCTTTTCATGAGGAACATCGGTCCTAAGGCCGCGCGGGTGACCTCCAGCGTGGAGGCCGAAGACGTCAGTCTGCCGATCGACGTGGCCGTGCCCTTCGGCCTCGCGGTAGGCGAGCTCGTCTCGAACTCGCTTCGGCACGCGTTTTGGGGCCGGAAGGAGGGCCACCTCTGGCTGCGGCTGGCCCTCTCGGGCGGGGAGGTCAGGCTCGAGGTCGAGGACGACGGCGTCGGCCTGCCCGAGGGCTTCGACTATCGCGCGGACGGCAAGCTCGGGATCCAGAACGCGGTGATGATAGTCGAGGGACAGCTCCGCGGCCGGATCAGCCTGGAATCGGGGAAGGGCGGCACGGTCTGGAGGGCCGCCTTTCCCCTGCCCGATAGCGCTATTTAGCCGCCGGCGGCATGGTCGCCGGCGTCCATTTGGCGAAATTTTCCAGGTGCGCCCAGTAGCCGAGGAAGGCGAAGGCCGTCCAGATCGCGGCGGCTCCGAACAGCGCGATCGTCGCGAGGATCCGCACGACCTTGCTTTGGCGCAGGTAATACACCGGCAGGGACAGCACGCCCATCAGCCCCGTCAGCGCGAAGCCGCCCATGGCCACCAAGGGCTCGCTCGTCATTTTGAGCGAAAAGAGCCTGATGCCGAGGAAGATGGAAGCGGCGCCCGCGAAGGTCGCGTAGATGCCCAACGAGAGGAGCTCCCAACTGCGGAACAGGGCGACCCCGCCCGCGAGCATGAGGACTCCGTAAAGCACCGACATCTCGCCGAAGGGTATGTTGTAGCTCGAGACGATCGGCCACGTGAAGATCTCGTGGAAGCCGGTCACGAGTGCCACGAAGCCCGAGACGAGGAAGCCCGGCGCGAGCTTCTTGCGGTCCCCGTTCAGGTACTTCAGGACGAATAGCGCCAATATGGCGAGCCCCGCCGCCATATTGATCAACATGACGGTCAAGTAATCGATGAACATAGTGCGCCTTCCGGCTACGCTTGGGTGTCTATGTTGTTACCCGCGTACGAGGGCAGTGGGGCCTTGTCGGGGCTCAGCTGCGCCAGAGTATTCGCTTTCGGGACGCTCGAGCCCTCAGCGGCTG
>CAWHFT010000228.1:0-5850 GCA_963828175.1 uncultured Spirochaetota bacterium | reverse complement strand
TTGTTATGTATTTTGCTTCGACTTTCCAGCTACCAGTTCCCCTTAGTTTTTCAAGCTTTCTGATACGTGTCTCGAAATCGCCACCTGGGGACGGGTCGTCCTCGGTGGCATTGCTCTCAATATCGAAGACGATTCCAGACGATGGTCGCTTGCTCATGAGGATATGAATTCCGTATGCGACGAAGGCGAGACATGCAAGCACCCAGATGATTCCAAAAATGGTTACAAATGGTTTTGCTTCCCCTTCGGCCGCGCTGAACGGGACAAGGCTGAACAAGAGGAATACCGATCCGTCCCGAAAGTTTTGTGGGTCGCGGCCGGATGAGCGTGGTTCTATCGGTTGTTCGTTTGGGTGCAGCCATCATCTCAGCGATGAACCAGATACGCCGCATGGCCAACCTCCAAATGTCGACGAAAGCAGATGGCCTGGACAGGTGACTCGTCTCCGCAATTGTTGCGCGAGGAGACGCAAAGCGGAAGGAGAAGGGAACCGGCAAAACTCATGCATCTTTACTAGGGTGGCGAGGCCGTATACTATTCCCGCAAATGCCGCTGCGCCGGGCGATAGCCACAACTCTGTTCGTCTTCGCCCTTTGCCTAGTCGAGGCCAGCCAGCTCGCGGCGGAGGTCGATCCCTCGTCGTGGCCGGCAGCCGCGGCCGCTCCGCCCGCCGCGACAACGCCGAAAGCGGCCGCTTCTGTCGAGCAGAAGCTTCCGAGCGTTCAGCTCGATGCCCTCGTCGTCGAGATATCCACCGCCAGCTATTACGAGCTCGCCGCCCGCGCCCGCGAGTTGGGCCTGCCCGATTCAGGCGGAGCGGAGGAGCTGCGGGCGGCCCTCTATAAATATTACGATCTCCAGCCGCCGGCATCTCCCAAGAAGGGAAGGATCGTCACGATCGAGAGGGCCGCTCAGGCCAGCTACGCGAAAGTCGAGCAGGAGGAAGGCGGCATCGTCAGGGCGACGGGCGGCGTGATCCTGACGCTCGTCGAGACCAACGGAGACACCCACCGCATCAAGGCGGACAGCATCGCCTTCGACCGGGCCCGCTCGAGCCTGACGGCGAGGGGCGACGTTCGATACGAGCGAAAATCCGGAACGACGACCGAGGTTTTCGTGGGTGAGGCTCTCAGCGCGGATTTGAACGACTGGTCGGGCGTCTTCTTGGACGGCAAAATGCGCAAGGCGGGGGGCGGGGCCGCAATGGGCGATCGCGGCCTCGTCATCGCCGCCGACACGATCGTCAGCAGGTCCACCGACATACTCGTGCTGGAGAACGGCGTGATCAGCTCAAGCGAAGCCGAAGATCCGCATTACGCGATTCGCGCCAAGCGAGTCTGGATACTCGGCGACAAGGAATTGGCCTTTTCGAGCGCCGTCTTTTCCCTCGGAAACGTTCCTATACTCTGGCTGCCTTTCTTCTACTATCCGGGCGACGATATCATTTTCCATCCCGTAATCGGCTATCGCACGCGCGAGGGAACCTTCGTCCAAACGACGACCTACATCGTTGGCCAAAAGCCCCCTGCCGCCAAGACTACCTCGCTCCTGAGCATAAACTCGGGGGGGGCCACGGGGGCCGAAGAGGTCAAGGGCCTTTTCCTGAGGAGCGTTCCGGGCCCTGCGCCCAAGGATCAAGGCACGCTGAAGGCCATACTCGACTTGTACTCGAGCCTCGGCGGTTTCGCGGGGTTGCAAGCTTCTTTCCCCAAGCTGTCCTTCCTCGACAAGACCGACTTGTTTACGGGCGTGGGCCTGTCCCGATCTCTCTTCATCGAGGGGAACGGCGCCTATTCGCCCTTCGACGCGGCGGGGAATTGGGATAGCGTCTGGAACTCGTCGGACTTCCTCAACATGTCAGTGCCGTTCCGATACGCGTTCGATCTTTCGACGTCGATGAAGCTCGGTCCCTTCTCCGCCAGCCTCGCCTTGCCGATTTATTCCGACGCGTATATCGATCAGGACTTTCAGAACCGCTCCGAGGACATGGACTGGTTCCAGCTCCTGAGCGCCACCACGAACACGACCACGCCGCCCCCCGCCATAGCGACGCTCATCCCGAAGCTGGACCTGTCCTTATCGCTGAAGCCGAAGGGGCTCGGTCCTTTCCTGCAGTCGATCGAGATCACTCATTTAGGCACCTCGATGACTTTCCTCACGAAGACGGATACTACTTTGTACGGCAACGCCGATCCGCTGTATCAATCGGCCCTCGTGACCGCCGATCCTCGCCAGCAGTTCTTCTATCCCTCCCTGTTCCGCCCCATCGACACCACGGCGACTTTTAGCGGAAGCTTCTTCGGCGCCCAAACCCAGGGCACAGCGGGAAAGCAGGACCAATCGAATGGAGCCGCAGCGGGGGACGTGCTGCGAGATCCCTGGACACAGCCGGCGGAGAGCGCCCCCAGCGACGCGGCTAAGGCCGATGCGGCGCCCGCTCCCGCCCCGCAGGTGGGGACTGATTTCCGGTTGCCCGCCAGCGTGCCCAGCATGACCGCCCCGAAGGCGGATGCGCTGACGGGATCGGCCACCTGGACTCTTTCGCCTTCGCTCTACTACGAGGACCGGTATCGAAGCGATTGGATCGAGGTCGACCCGACCACCGGAGCGAATACGAGCTACCAATGGACCAATCCGTCGCAGATAAATTTCAACAGCCTTCTGTACGGGCTTCTCTCGTATCACATCGCATCGTCGATCAATATGAACGCTGCTTACGGCGACTGGGTCAGTTCCGCCCTCGGCCTCACCTACACCGACCAGGACCAAGTGCGCCCGATAGACACCGCCGATCCGGCGAGCGCCGCGTCCTATGCGCAGGCCGACGATCTCTACCGGATCCAGCAAGTCGGAGAGAACGGAAAGCTGACCTTCAAGCCCTTCTCCTCTTCCTGGCTCTGGAATGCCACCACCGTAGCGTGGGAATTCGACTCGAACCTTTACGGGCTCAGCTACGATTCGACCCTGGCCGTTCCCGGCTTCAAGGAGAAGTGGCTCTCCTGGGATCCCAGCTCGATAACGGTTCATGACCTCACGCTCAACCTCGCCGCGCGGCCGGACTCCCTGCCGCAGAGTCTCGTCATCGTCGCGAACCTGCCGCCCACGCTGGATTCCTATTCGGCCCAGTTGAACCTGAGCGCCGGATTCGCGACTTTTCACGTGCAGTCGCGAATGTACAGGCCGGCCGTCGGCGCGGATTTTTCGTACGACCCCTTCTCGGCGGGCATCACGCTGGGCGTCGCCCCGGGCCCCGTCCTCACTGATAATGCAGTCTACGACCAGACGGGAGTAGGCTGGGTCTCGAATTCCACGAACCTGGTCTGGGGGCCCTTCAGCGCCACCCTCGGGGAAAAGCAGACGCCCACGTACACGCCCGTGATAGGAACCGGCTGGCAGGCCATCGGCAACCCGAGTTTCGCCGCCACCGACCTGGCGATCTCGCTGAGCCCCCAATTCAAGAGCGCCACGGACCCGAGCGTCGTCGCTACGAACTCGACTGTCTGGTCGTTCGCGCCCAGCCTCGCGCTCACCCAAAGCCTCGTGCGCTTTTCCGACTCGGATCTCACGTTCGGCCTCACGGCGTCCCTCAAGATCGGCAGCGAGCTCAATCTCAGCGTCTCGGCCTCGTCCGATAACCCCGTTGCCTGGCGCTACTATCCCGGCCTGTTCAGCTCGCAGCTGGCGCAAGTGGAACAGACGCCAGCGAGTGTCCAGATCAATCCCCTCACGGACATCTGGAACTCGCTCTCGATCTGGAACACTGACGCGTTGAAGGCCAGCCAGTTCAAGCTGAAGAGCCTTTCCATAACGCTCGCCCACGACCTCGAGGACTGGACGCTCTCCGCCACGGTTGCCACGAGTCCGCTGTATGACACGACTTCGGGAACCTACACGCTCGATACGAAGATCTCGATACTCCTCGCCTGGAAGGACCTGGCCCAAATCAAGTCGACGGTCAACTACGACAGCAACCCCGTGCCGCCCTTGACCTCGCTAACCTATTGACGCACTATATGCCGAGGAGAGTCAGTGGACGGAACCGTCGGCATTGTCTTGGATAGCACGAGCGAGCTAGCTGACCTATGCGGTGCGAACGACTACAATCTCCGCATCATGGAACGCCTCGTCGGCAGCCGCATTTTCTGCCGAGGCAACGAGCTTTTCCTGGAGACCGAGGACGAGAGCTCACGCGAGCTCTTCCGGCTCCTCGTCGAGCGGCTCCTCGAGTCCATGGCCGAGGGCCTCACGCCCAGCCCCGACCTGATCATCGCAATACACGCCGATCTTACGCCCGGAGGCGACGCATCGTCCTGCTCGGACTCGGACCTTCGCGACAGTAGTCGCGGCGACAGTAGTCGCGGCGACGAGTTCCTGGACTCCTGCCTGCAGATCCCCGGGGGCTACTCCAAGGTTTTCCCGCGCGGCAAGTCCCAGTCCCTCTACCTCCGCGGTTTGGCCACGCACGACCTCGCCTTCGCCGTCGGTCCAGCGGGCACCGGCAAGACCTACCTCGCGATGGCGTGGGCGCTCCGTGACCTGCTGACCAAATCCAAGCGCAAGCTCATCATCACGAGGCCCGTGGTCGAGGCGGGCGAGAGCCTCGGCTTCCTGCCCGGCGACCTCGCCCAGAAGATCAGCCCCTACCTCAGGCCGCTCTACGACGCGATGGAGGCCCTCGTGCCCTTCGAGATCGTGCGCAGGCTCGAGGAGTCGAGGGCGATAGAGATCGCGCCCCTCGCGTATATGAGGGGCCGCAACCTCTCCAATTGCGTCGTCATCCTCGACGAGGCGCAGAACACCACCAAGGAGCAGATGAAAATGTTCTTGACCCGGCTCGGCGAGAGCGCGAAGGCGATCGTGACGGGCGACGTGACGCAGATCGACCTGCCCCGCAAGGGCGAGTCGGGCCTCGTGCACGCCCTCCAGCTGCTCTCGCGCGTCGAGGAAGTCTTCGTTTGCCGTCTCGACTCGCGCGACGTCGTCCGGTCAGGCCTCGTGCGGCGCATCATCGAAGCCTATGAAGCCGAATAAAGGAGCGAGGTCGGAGGATTCCCTTCTCGGCGCTCTCGCGGCGAAAGTCCGAGCGGCTTTCTTCCGCCGAGAGCTCGGCGGCCGACGCGGCCGCGCCCTGGACGGTCGCGCCGTCGCGCTGCCGGCCGCCCTCGCCCTTGCCTCGGCCGTTCTCCTGCTCGCCTTCGGCCCAGGCGCCGTGGATTCGCGTGGCGGCCCCGCGGCCCTCGAGGAAGGACGCGTCGCCGACAAGGACATCACCGCCGACCGGGAGATCAGCTTCGTCGACGAGAACGCGACGAGACTCAGGATCGAGGCCGAGCAGCGCCTGGTCCTCCCCGTCTTCGTCGTCGACGAGAAGCCTGCCTTGCGCGCGATCGAGCGCTTCCGGAGCTTCCAGGATCTCCTCGGCGATCTCGCCTCGCGCAAGGTCGCGGGCAACACGCTCTACCTGCAGGTGCAGAGCGCGTTCCCCGGGCTCCTGTCCGAGGACGAGGTGCTCGCCATCGTCCGCTCCCCCCTGCGCCCCCAGGCTCTCGCCTTCGCGGACGCGATCCTCAAGCGCCTCCTCGACCAGGGCATCGCCGCCATCCCCGAGTCCGGTCTCGAGGACTACAATCCCGACTACATCGAGCTCAGGTCGCTGAACGAGGGCAAGCCGGTGGCCGACGAAATTCCCGTGAACCGTCTCGTCACGATGAAGTCGCTCAAGGACGCCGTGGACGCTGCCATCGCGGAGAGCCGGCTCGCGAGGCCGCTGGCGGCCCTCGCCTCGGGCCTCGTCATGAGCTTCGCCGTCGAGGACGCCTTCTTCGATGCGGATCAGAGCGACCGCAAGCT
>CAWHFT010000227.1:0-9319 GCA_963828175.1 uncultured Spirochaetota bacterium | reverse complement strand
TCCTTTCCGACCGCGTTTTCCAGCTCCCTCGCGACGAGGACGAGCGTCGAATCGCCGACTTCGTGCCCGAACCGGTCGTTTATCTCCTTGAAGTTGTCGGGCTTCATCATGAGGAGCGCCAGCGGAGCCGGCCCCTGGGGGGAGCTCAGCATCTTGGGCAAGTTCTCCTCGAGATAGGCCTTGTTGAGGAGGCCGGTGAGCTTGTCTCCGTAGACCTGGCGCCTGAGCTCCCGCACCCAAGGAGAGTTCTCCTTGACGAGAGCGTTGGACTTGCGAGTGCGTCCCACGATGACGAGGAGAAAGGAGCGCAGGATCCGCGCCGCCAGCTCGGGCCTCTCGGAGAGGGCGGCCCTGAGTCCCGCCCCGCCGGCGGGAAAAGCGAGCAGGGTGGCTGCGGCCTCTGCGCGAGAGGAAGCGTTGCGCTCGGCCCCCGTGAGCAGCTCGAGCTCCCCGAAGGAGTCGGCCGCGACGAACTCGGCGAGCACCGAACCGTCGTCCGGCGAGAGAATGACGACCGAGCCCGAGGCCACTATGAAGAGCCTGTCGCCGGGGTCCCCCGCCTCGAAGATAGTCTGCCCGGCCTCGAAGGAGACGAGCTCGGACTTGACCGCGAGGAAGTCCAGCTCCTTCTGGTCGAAGGTCGAGAAGAGCGAGGCCGTCGCGAGGACCTCGGCGGCCCTGGATCGATCCGTCGGGGTCTCGATTTCGCGCTTCTTTTTTCTCATTGGTCGTTCACTGGCGCGGCGCCGCGTTGAGCGGACCGTTTCCAGTGTCTCCTTTCAAACCGTGCGTGCGGATTCCCCGCAAACGGCTTACCGATGATGTTCCTGGCACAGCGTGCGCAGGATAGGATACGGTTCCTTGCAGACGATGCAAACCCATGTCCCAAAGCCGCTGGGATGGCTATCGGTCGTTGCGAAAGCGCGTGCGCTGTCCGCCACGCCGTTGTTGCCACCGGGTTATCCGCCGCCAGACGTAGCTGTCCATTTTGGTTGAATTTGGCGTCAGAGTTCCCCGTCTTGAAGTAGTTCCCCCAGCCGCGCAGCACGGGATTCAGCGCTTCGATGACCTCGCTGATGTTCCGCGCCGGGTTTCCGCGCACTTCCGTGAGCTCATGTACGCGGGTATGTACTCGCTTCATCGCCTTCGGTGACGGCCATCGCTGCACGAAGTGCCAACGCGGATTGCGCTGGATGCTCCGCCGCTTTCGCACGTTCCACCCGAGAAAAACAAAGCCTTCCTTCCCCTTTGCCATGTCCACCATGCGCGTCTTGTCGGGATGCAGCTCGAGTCCCAGCCGGTCCATTATGACATGGACTCGCCTGAGCGCTTCTTTCGCCTGCACTTCGCGGCGACAGAGCACCACGAAGTCGTCGGCGTACCGTACCAGAATGCCCAAGTGACTGCACCGGGACACCCAGACACGGTCGAGCACGTTCAGGTAGATGTTGGCCAGGAGCGGAGAGATCACGCCGCCCTGCGGCGTTCCCGCAAGCGTCGCTTTCAATGCCCCCTCCTCCATCACACCCGAGCGCAACCACTGGCGGATCAGTTTCTCCACCCGTCGATCCGAGATTCGTTCCCGCACCAGAATCAGCAACTTCTCCTGGTCGATGTTATCGAAGTAGCCCCGAATGTCGGCGTCTATCACCACATTGTAGCCATGGTTGCCCGCCTCGCGGATGGCCTCCATCGCCTGCGTAGCGCTTTTCTTCGGACGAAATCCGTAGCTGCACGCCGCGAAATCCGCCTCGAAGATCGGCTCGATGATGATCTTCGTCGCCATCTGGACTACCCGATCCCGTATCGTCGGTATCCCCAGTGGCCTCTGCTTCCCGTCCCCCTTGGGTATGTACCGCCTCCGCACCGGCAAAGGTCGGTATCGATTCGCTTTCAGGGTCTGGCTTACCCGGACGGGACTTGCGTCGGGACGACGCTCACCCGCTGGAAGAATACAGCTTTCACGGCGCACCACGTCTCTATTGTAGCACGACTTGGCTCGCCCGGGGCTAGGCGCTTGACACAGTCGGAAAAGCCGCTTAGGATTTAGTTATGCCATCGATGGCACAGGCAGGACAACGTGCCAAGCTCACGATCAAGGATATCGCGAGCGAAGCCGGCTGCTCCATCAGGACCGTCTCGCGCGTCCTCAACGGCGCGAGCAACGTAAACGAGGATACCCGCGCCAAAGTCCTCGCGATCACGCGGAGCCGCAACTACTCGCCCGATCCCCTCGCGCAATCGCTCAAGACCAAACGCAAGCGCACCATAGGACTCATCGTCAACTCGGTCACGAGCGACGCGAACCGCCAGCGCATCGAGACGATCGCGAGGCTGTTCAACACGGCGGGCTACGCGATCCTCATCAGCTACGCCGACGATATTCTGATGGAAGAGGAGATACTCCGCCGGTTCGCGGCGCGCACCGACGCCCTCGTCATCTTCACCAACCTCCAGGCGCCGGGCTCGGCGGCGCTGGACGGCCTCTCCGAGACGGGCTTCCCCTTCATCCTGGTGGACCCACCGCTGCGAGGCTCCTACCCCGCCGTCGAGATCGACCGCTCCTCGGGCTACCTCGAGGCTCTGCGGCACCTCGCCTCGAGGGGACGTCGGTCGATCGCCCTCGTCACCGAGGATTTCCGCAGCGCCGAAAGGCTCGAGGGCTACCGCCGAGGCCTGGAGGAGGAGTCCATCGCCTACGACGAGGCTCTCGTCGTCCGCGCCAAGAAGGGCTTCCGCGGCGGGCGCGAGGCCGCTTCCTCGCTCCTGGCTCTCCGCGAGACGCGCGACCTCGATGCCGCGCTCTGCCACAACGACAAGATCGCCACGGGCATTCTCTCGTACGTCAAGGACCGCGGCTTACGTGTCCCCGAGGACATCGCCCTCGTCGGCTTCGACGACGACGATTACGCCCCCTACCTCTCGCCTCCGCTCACGACGATCTCGCAGGGAGGCAGCGAGGTGGGCGTCCACATTTTCGAGCAGCTGTTCAACGCTCTCGAGCTGGGCTGCCCCGTCGCCAGCCGGGTATTCCACAGCTCGCTCGTCGTGCGTCAAAGCGGCTAACAGGAGATACCTTTGGATATTTTTAAAGGCGGACTGACTCCGCTGCCGAGGGACGAGACCTACGCCGTTTTCGAGGAGGCCCTGGCTCAGGAGAAACTGGCGGGCAAGTCCGTCCTCTTCATCATACCCGACGCGACCCGATCCTTCCCGTCAAACTTCGTGTTCACCTCGATCCACGAGCTTCTGTCGGGCACGGTCCGCAAGCTCGATTTCCTCATAGCCCTCGGCACCCACCGGCCGATGAGCGACGCGGCGATCCGCGAGATGCTCGGCCTCTCCGAGGCCGAGATGCAGGGGAAATACTCGGACGTCCGGGTGCTCAACCACGTCTGGGACGACCCCGCGGCTCTCAAGCAGATCGGAGTCATCGGCAAGGAGCGCATCTCCCAGCTCACCGGCGGACGCTTTTCCCGGGACGTGAGCCTCGAGATCAACAAGATCCTCTTCGACTACGATCGCGTCATCATCGTCGGTCCCGTCTTCCCCCACGAAGTCGTGGGCTTCTCGGGCGGCCACAAGTACCTCTTCCCTGGCGTCGGGGCTCCGGATTTCATCAATTTCTTCCATTGGTTCGCGGCGGTGATCACGAACCCGAAGATCATCGGCAACAAGAATACGCCCGTACGCGCCCTCATCGAGGAGGCGGCCTCGATGCTGCCGTTCAAGGTCGGCGCCTTCTGCCTCTCGATGCTCGGCTCCAGCCTGATGGGCGTCGCCTACTCGGACCAGACCTACCGCGCCTGGGAGGCCGCCTGCGAGCTCTCGAAGAAGCTGCACATCGTATATTGTAAAAAACCGTATAGCTCGATCCTCGCCTGCGCGCCGCGCATGTACGAAGACCTCTGGACCGGCGGCAAGTGCGCGTACAAGACCGAGAGCGTCGTGGCCGACGGTGGCGAGATCGTCATCTACGCCCCGCACATCACCGAAGTGTCCTACACGCACGGCGATGTCCTCGACGCGATCGGCTACCACACGCGGGACTATTTCCTGGCGCGATGGGACGAGTTTTCCGGCTATCCGTGGGGCGTCATCGCGCACTCGACCCACGTCAAGGGCATCGGAAGCTACGAGGGAGGAGTCGAGAAGCCGCGCATCAACGTCAAGCTGGCGACCGGCATCACCCGCGAGCGCTGCGAGAGGATCAACCTGGAATACGTCGACTACAGGAGCATTTCGAAAGCCGACTGGCAGAACTCGTCCGACCGTCTTTTCTTGGACCACGCGGGCGAGATGCTGTATCGGCTCGAGGACCCGCCCGAGTGGCAAAAGGAGACCTAGAAAAATGAGTCAGGCTGACATCGGGCTGATAGGCCTAGCGGTTATGGGCGAGAACCTCGTCCTCAACATGGAGAGCAAAGGCTACACGGTGGCGGTGCACAACCGCACGGTCTCGAAGGTCGACGACTTCGTCCTGGGCCGCGGATCGGGCAAGAAGATCATCGGCTGCCACTCGCTGGACAAGCTGGTCCGCACGCTCAAAGCCCCGCGAAAGGTCATGATCATGGTGAAGGCCGGCCAGGCCGTCGACGACACCATCGAGCAGCTCTTCCCCGTGCTGTCGCCGGGCGACGTCATAATCGACGGAGGCAACTCCAACTACGAAGACACGATCAGGCGGACGAACTACGTCGAGTCGAGGGGCCTCTACTTCATCGGCACCGGAGTCTCGGGCGGGGAGGAAGGCGCTCTCCTCGGCCCCTCGATCATGCCCGGCGGCTCGCCCAAGGCCTGGCCCCTCGTCAAGCCGATCTTCCAGGCCATCGCGGCCAAGGCCCCGGACGGCACTCCCTGCTGCGATTGGGTCGGCGAGAACGGCGCGGGCCACTTCGTGAAGATGGTGCACAACGGCATCGAGTACGGCGACATGCAGATCATCTGCGAAGTCTACCAGGTCATGCGCGATTTCCTGGGCATGAGCCCGGGCGAGATGGGCGCCGTCTTCGACGAGTGGAACAAAGGCGACCTCGACTCCTACCTGGTCGAGATCACCCGCGATATTCTCGCCTACAAAGACGCAGACGGCGGCCCTTTGGTCGACAAGATCCTCGACACCGCCGGCCAGAAGGGCACGGGCAAATGGACGGGCATTTCGGCGCTCGAGCAGGGCGTCCCCCTCACCCTAATCGCCGAATCCGTGTTCGCGCGCTGCCTCTCGGCCGAGAAGGACGAGCGCGTGGCTGCCAGCGCGGCCTACGGCAGGACCGCGCCGCCTCAGGATGGCCGGCAGGCCGCGCCGCCCGCCACCGCCCTGGCCCCGGCAGGACGACCGAAGTTCCTCGACGGGCTGCGAGACGCGCTTTACGCCGCGAAAGTCGTCTCCTACGCCCAGGGTTTCCTCCTCCTGCGCTCGGCGGCGGCCGAGTACGGGTGGAAGCTCAACTATGGCGGCATAGCCCTCTTGTGGAGAGGCGGCTGCATCATCCGCTCCGTCTTCCTCGGCAAGATCAAGGAGGCCTTCGACGCCGAGCCCGACCTGAGGAACCTCCTCGTCGCGCCCTTCTTCCGCGACAAGCTCGTTTCGGCCCAGGCGGGCTGGCGCGAGGTCGTCGCCACGGCCGCGCGCGCCGGCATCCCCGTGCCCGCGCTCTCCGCCGCCCTGAGCTACTTCGACGGCTACACCTGCGCCCGGCTGCCCGCCAACCTCCTGCAGGCCCAGCGCGACTACTTCGGCGCGCACACCTACGAGCGCGTCGACTCCCCGCGCGGCAGCTTCTTCCACACCAACTGGACCGGCCGCGGCGGCTCGACGAGCTCGTCGGCCTATTCGGCGTAGCGCCATGCCGAGCTTGAACATCCCGCCCGCCGAGGGCGCGAAGCACGACTTCCTCGCGTTGGGCGCCCTCGTCACGAGGCTCGATCCCGGCATCGTCCCCTTCTCGATGGCGAGCGAGTACCAGCTCCACGTCTCCGGCGGCGAGTACAACGTCGCCGCCAACCTGTCTCGCTGCTTCGGGCTCAAGACGGCGATTGCGAGCGCGATGGTCGACCGGCTGCCCATCGCGCTGAAGGTGCAGAACGCCGTTCGTGAAGCCGGCGTCGAGGCCTACTATCGCCGATTCACGCACGACGGCGTGCGCGGACCCAACATCGCGCAGGTGTGGAGCGACCGCGGCAAGGGACCGCGGGCGCCGGTGGTCTTCTACAACCGCGCCAACGAGGCGGCCGCCCTCCTCGGGCCCGGCAGCTTCGACTGGTCCGCCATCTTCGGCCCCGCGGACACCCGCGGAACCGCCGGGGCGGGTCGCGTCAGGTGGTTCCACTCGGGCGGCATCTTCTCGGCCCTCTCGTCCACGACGCCCGAGCTCGTCATCGAGGCCATGAAGGCCGCGAAGGCGTGCGGGAGCCGTCACCTCCTTCGACCTCAACTACCGAGCCAAGCTCTGGGCGGCGGCGGCCGAAGCGGCGGCCGGAGCGGCGCCGCCGGCTGCGCTGGCGATGGCCCAGGCCACCCTCGGCCGCATCGTCGAGCTCACCGACGTCCTGGTCGGCAACGAGGAGGATCTCCAGCTCGGCCTGGGCCTCGTCGGACCTTCGGCCAGCGGCACCAGCCGGGCCGGCAGCCGCCGCCAAGGCAGCTTCCAAGCTCGACCCGGCCGCGTTCCTCGGCATGATGAGCGAAGTGAAAAGAAGATTCCCCGACGTGAAAGCCGTCGCGACGACTCTCCGTGAAGTTCACTCGACCGACCGCCATGACTGGAGCGCGGTACTCTGGTTCGATGGCAAGAGCTATATCGCCCCGACGTGCGAACTCGACGTCTACGACCGCGTCGGCGGCGGCGACGGCTTCGCGGCCGGCCTCTTCTACGGCATGCTGACCGGCCGGACGCCCGAGGAATCGCTCGCCCTCGGCTGGGCGCACGGCGCCCTCCTCACAACCTTCCCCGGCGACACGACGATGGCCACGCTCGAACAGGTCGAAGCTTTCGCGCGCGGCGGCTCTGCAAGGATTCAACGATAAGACACAGGGAGCCGCCGCGACGGGTCCGCGAGGATACAGAGGTAGTTTTCCCAAGGAGGCTAGAATGGCAACGGCGAGCGAAGTATTCGACTTGGGTCCCATGGGCATCGGCACCAACGTGTGGGGAAGCGGAGGAAAGGCGTCGCCGGGAATGAGTCCCGTATTCGAAGCGGCGATCGAGGCGGGCGTTCTGCTCATCGACACCGCCGAGCTGTATCAAGGAGGCGGCTCCGAGCGGACCGTCGCCCTCGCGCTGGCCGAGTGCCGCGCGAGTCATCCGACCGGCGCCCAGCCGCTCATCCTCTCGAAGTTCTTCCCTTGGCCCTGGCGCTTGTCGCGCCGAGAGCTCGGATCCGCACTGAAGCGCAGCCTCGGCAGGCTCGGAATCCCCCGTCTCGACGTCTACCTGCTCCACTTTCCTTTTCCGCCGATTCCACTCTCGACCTGGGTCGAGGCCTTGGGCGACGCGGTGGAAGCCGGGCTGACCCGCGCTGTCGGCGTCTCGAACTGCGACGCATCCCAGGTGCGGCGAGCCCACGAAGCGCTGGCTAAGCGGAATTCCCTTGGTGTGCGACGAGGTGGAGTTCAGTCTCCTCAATCGCCGCGCCGAGCGGAACGGCACCCTGGCGGCTTGCCGCGAGCTCGGCATCGCGGCTATCGCGTACCGGCCGCTCGGATCGGGAATCCTGCCCGCCTCGGCGCCGACCATACCTGGCTTCAGGAAGCTGATGGCTCCGCGCGCCGACGCCCGCGGCCTCGAAGGCCTGCGCAAGCTCCTGGCGTCGATCGGCGCGGCTCATGGAGGAAAAACTCCGGTCCAGGTCGCTCTCGGCTGGACCATGGCTAAAGGGACCGTCCCGATCCCCGGAGCGCGCAGCGTAGCCCATCTGCGCGAGAACGCCGGCGCCCTCGGCTGGAGGCTCGAAAGCAGCGAGGTCGACGAGCTGGATCGGGCAGCCGAGATAGCGTCTGCGTGAAACGGCATTGACCTCGAGCCTCTCTGAATAGCTCCACTCATTTCCCCTTGACATACCAGGGATGTAGTACTTATTATTTTCTTAGTTTAACCAAACGGTTAAACGTAATGGTTTTACGAGTTGGTTATCCCGTACAGCGAAGTTAAAGGGTCGAAATGGAAAGCGAAGCGCATTCTCTTACCAAAGAAGAGCTTATCCTTAATGCAGCATCGGACGTTTTCATCGAAAAAGGCTTGAGCGGAGCCAGAACTCAGGAAATCGCCGATCGGGCGGGGATCAACAAGACCCTGCTCCATTACTACTTCAGGACCAAGGAAAAAATATTCGCCAGGATCCTGCAGCAGGTCTTTTCGTCCTTCCTCGTCCAGATCGATTCCGCGATCGCGGAGGACGCCCCCTTCCCGGTCGCGCTCCGCACCTTCATCGACTCATTCGTCGACTACCTTGCAGCGCGCCCGCGGGTGCCGCTGTTCATCATGCAGGAGCTCTCGCGGGGCGGGACCATCGTGCGCGAAGTGATCTCCGCCACGCTGGAGCAGGTGAATCTTGCCAACAGGATGGCGCGGCTCATCACCGCGGAGGTCGAGGCGGGAAGGCTCGCGCGGGTCGACCCCATCCAGACCGTCGTCACCGTCCTGGGCGCCTGCATCTATTACTTCGTGGCCGAGCCCATCATCGGAGCCGTGCTCGCGAAAATCGAGCCCGGCTCCGTCCTCGACCGCGAAAGCTTCATCGCCCAGCGCAAGGAGGAGATTTTCAAGGTGCTCTATTACGGCCTCAAGAACCGGGAGGAGAGCGATGCGAAGTAGCGGAGCGAAGAACAGCCTGACGATCCTCGCGCTGCTCGTGTGCGCGGGAGCCGCCTGCGCCGAATCCCTCAAGGAGACGATCGACCTGGCCCTCGGCCACGACGCCTCCATAGCATCGGCGGGAGAGGACGTGAAGGCATCCCATCTCGAAGCGGACGCGGCGAAGTACGCCGTCCTTCCGAGCCTCAGCCTAGGAGGCAGTTATCTTTACAACAGCGGCACGGCCGACGTCACCCTGCCCCTCGGCCCTGGCAAGACTCAAACCCTGGAGCTCTCCCAGCAGAACACGTTCGACCTGAATGCGGGCTTCAAATGGCTGCCTTTCACGGGCTTCGCGCAGAAGGCAAATGTCGAACAGAAGCGCCTCCAGGCCGTCCTCGCCGACAACTCGCTCGACTCCGCCCGAACCGATATCGCTCTCAAGGCCATCACCGCCTTCAGGCAGGCCCAGGCCTCGGAGCTCCAGATCGAGACGCTCGGTTCGGCGAGCCAAAGAGCCCAGCTCC
>CAWHFT010000226.1:0-5616 GCA_963828175.1 uncultured Spirochaetota bacterium | reverse complement strand
TGTGCTCGACGAGTACGTATTGCTGTTTTCCGACTCGATGAAAATGTAGCCCGGGAAAACGGGCAAAAGTTCATGGGCGGTCTTGCCTCGCCTGCGAATCGGCATCATCTTTTTTGGAATGATCAGCCTGCCCGCCCCCAGGAGGGGCAGGACGCGGCGTGCGAAATCGTCCTCGCACGAGGTCAGCACATGGATGGTGTAATACTGCATCGGTAGAAGGCGAGATACTAGCATGGGCTCGAAGGAGGCGCAATGGAAGGGGCTAAGGAGGGACCAAAATGCTTCCGATAGTCAAGAGGAATAGGAAGGCAGGCGAATGATGGCCGACGCCCTGGTCAGCAAACTCTCGATCCTCGCGCTTTTGGCGACTCTCGCGAGCCGGGCCGTCGCTTTCACGGTCGGCGTCGCGCCCGCCGAGGAGAAGGCCTTCGCCCCTTCACCCGACGGAAGGGGCTCGCCGATAGCCTACCTGGTCACGGGTTGCATGAGCGCCCTTTTCGACGCGGGGCAGATCGTCACCGACGCGAGTCCAGTGATGGTGGGACGGCCTGACTGGAGCCAGCGAGACTATGGCCTCGTGGAGGCGAGAGAGGGGCTAGTGGATTTCGTGATCGCAATCTACGTGGAGTGGACGCCCTCGTCCATCCATAAAAATGTCGTGCTGCCGCTCGCCGTCGAGTATCGTCTCGTGCGCGTCAGGGACGGGAAAGTCTTCGCCGAGGGCGTCGTTCCAGGAGGCGCCGATTCCGAGGATTCTTCCGCGCACGAGGCGAGGACGGCGTCGCTGGCTGGCGCCTCGGCGGGCGCCGCCTGCATCGAGAAACTATCGGCCCTTGCAATGGGAGGGGAATCATCGAAACGAATATCGGCCTCGGCGGGAATGCTGCTCTTTCTCGCCTTCGCTCTCGCAGCCGCCGTTTCGGGACGGCAGCGCAGTCGCAGGCGTCGCCGAGGACTTCCCAAACGACGGTCTGTACGGCGCCTGCAATTCCTTTCCGCGCGATACCTCGGTGACGGTCACCAACCTAGAGAACAACAAGACTGTCACGGTAACCATTACCAATGGCGTGGAAAACCCGGGAGTTTTCATCGCCTTGTCGCCCAAAGCAGCCGCTGCGCTCGACATGCGAGCCGGATCGGCCGCGAGGATCCGAGCGGTCGCGCTGACTGCGTCTCAGGCCGAGGCGACTCTGCCGCCGACCCGCGCCGGGGAAAGTGCGATCCGGATTATAATCCGAAGGTATACGTCGAGCGTGAGAAGGCTGCCGTCGCCGCCGCTGCCGAGCCTGCCGCCGCTCCCTCAGCGACCACTTCTGCGCCTTCCGTTGTTGCCACACCTTCCACGCCCACCGCAGTTCCCTCCGCGACAACTGCCACTCCTCCTGCCGTCAGCCGCATCACCGAACGCCGAAATCGTTCCAAGGCTCGGCGAACCTTCCAAAGCCGTCCCTCCCGCGCTTCCTGTCCTCAGCGAACCCAAGCTCGGTACCGAGCCCACGGTCGTCGCGGCACCTCCGGCGGCGACAACGGCCGCTTCGACGGCTGCGGCTCCGAGCGCCGCGCCTCCCGCGGTGATCGCGCAGGCCGCTCCCGCCCAGGCATCCACGAATGCCGCGGAGAAAGTTCCGCCCGACAATCTCATCCTCCCGGAAGCCTCGCCCGTTTTCCCGGGTTCGCCCAAGCCTGCCCCGCTCGGAATGAGTCTGCCGACGCCCGATGTGCCTTCCATTCCTTCGTCCTCCGCTCCGACTCCACGAATCGGCTACCTCGCCCAAGCGCCGGAAATCGTCGGCGGCACGACGCCGTTGCCTCGAAAGCCCGCCGTCCCGAAGCTCGCCGTCACGGAACCAGCCCTTCCAGCTGCGACAGCGTCGGCCGCTCCGAGTCAAACCGTAGCGCCCGAAAAAGCGACCGTTAATCCCCTTGCACGGCCGGCTCCGCTCCCGTCGGCCTTGGCTCTCGGCTTGAGCGAGCCGCCTCTCAACTTCGGCCCCGAGCAGCTTCCCGACGCCATTCTCAGTCGAATAATCGCGCCGACGAAACTCGCTCCTGTTCCCATGCTTGCGGAGGCCGCTCCGCCTACGGCCCTCGCCTCGAAGGCCGGGCTCGAGGCCATCGCCCTCGAGCGTCCGAGCTATGCGGCTGCCGTCCAGGCCGCCGCCTTGGCCGAAGCCGCCCCAGTCGCCCCCTCGGAGGCTGTCGGGGGCGCAAGACCCTCGGCTACCGGAACGGGCCCCATCGCCTTGTCTTTAGATGAAGCGGCCCTGCCTGGCTACCCCGAGACTCTTGCGAATCTCGCTCGGGCCAAGGTCGACGGAGGTCCCGCGAGCGGCGTCGCATTGGACGAGGCTCCCCTGCCGGGGATGCCGGAAGCTATCGCTTATCGACGCACGGTCGGAAGCGAAGCGGCCCTTGCGGCTCTCGGCGAGCCGGAAGTGCCTTCTCCCCAAGAAGGCCTAGAAGCCGTCAAGCCTTCCGCCGTCCAGCCGAGTCAAGCCATAGCGGAACTTGCCGAGCCGAATCCGGCCACAGCGACGGCAGCTCCGGCCGGCCCCGAGTCGGCGGTTGCCCTCTCTGCCGAGAAGCCAGCTCTCGCCGCCTCTACAGCGGCCGAATTGGCCACACCCGAAGTCCCGACCCCTTCGGAAAGCATAGCCGGCGAAAAGCCGACGCTTCCCAAGCCGGGCGAGGCTATCGTCGCCCTGGAGCCTGCCGAGCTCAGGCCTCCCAAAGCCGCAGGCGCTGTCACGACTACGCCTGCGCAGCCTGCAGCGGTAGCCACCGTCAAAGGCGCTTCTCCCGCGGGAGCCGCGCCCCCCGCCTCGGTTCCGCTGATAAGCGGACTTTCGAAAGGCTCCTTCTACGTACAGATCGGAGTCTTCGGGACGAACGAGTCGCTGAAGTCGGCAGTCGGCGGCTTCAAGGGGATCTATCCGCTAGCAGTCGAAAGCTTGACCACCAAGGCGGGCAGCGCGGCCTATCGCCTGTTCGTCGGACCATTGAGCAGGGATGAAAGCGGCCTCGTTCTCATTAGGATGCGCTCGTTGGGATTCCATGATGCCTATATACGGCAAGGAACCTGACCAGCCGGCTTTATAAAGTCGAGGTTCCCGAAAACGCGAGTTTTATTCGACGGGATCGCCGACGCAATCCTGCCGGGGCAGGCCGAGTTTTCTCGATCGCTTTTTTCGTCACCGATGTCGATTCCGGAATACCGCCTTTCAATTTTCCCTATGGCTGCCAGTGGAAAAGCTGCGCGAGGGCAGCTCCCGGCAGAGGGTTGAAAGGCGCGCCTCCGCCTCTTTTTGATCCGGATCGGGCTCGGTATAGTCGAAGCCGGCGATCACCGGATGGATCGAAACTCCTCTGACTTTGCCCCTATACAACAGAAAATCCAGGATCGCGCTTTTCCAGGCGGAGGGCGGCTCTCGTTCCCCGGTAAAGAGGAAGTTGCCGAGGGAATAGGCGATGAGCGAGCCTGACCTCGTCTCGCATCCCTGTAGGAGATGCGGATGCGAGCCGAGAATCAGAGCGGCGCCCGCGTCGACGAAGCGAGCGAAGAGCTCCCCGAGTGGCTCTGCTCGGCGATGCCTGGTATTCGACTCCGCCGTGCGCCAAGACGACCACAGTGGCCCCCGAAGCGGCCGCCGAGCGCAAGCTCGCCGTAGCGGCGGCCTCGTCGGCGCAGACGCCAGCTTTGTCGGCGCCGGCGGCGCCTTCCGCGAGCGTAAAGCCGAGCATCTCGTCCGGGTAGAACGCGAAGCCTATGAAAGCGAGTTCGGTCGAGTCGAATTTTATGAATCGGGCCGACGAGGCCTCGGCGAGATTCCTGCCGGCGCCGACCATTACGAGTCCGGCCGCGTCCAAATCGGCGAGAGTGTCCTCGAAGGCTTCGAGGCCGAAATCGAACTGATGATTGTTCCCCGACAGAACGACATCCAAGCCTGCCCGCCTGAGGGCGACGGCGCTCCCCGGAGGCATGCGGAACCGATACCGTTTCCTCGGGTTTGGGAATCCTCGCGCCGAGATGGGACACTCAAGGTTGGCCACCGCGATATCGGGGCGGCGCAACAGATCCAGAACGCCACCGCGCAGCAGTGAAGACAAACCCGACTCTCTGCCATCGAGGAGCGACCATTCGCTCTCGCCGACCTGGACGTCTCCCGCTGCGGCCAAATCGATGGGTTTGGATTCGTGCGATGCGAGGGCCTGGGCTGTGGTTGAAAGCCATTCCCGTAATGCGGCGGCTCCCCGGCCTTGAACGCGTCGCAGTGAGAGATACAGAGTCTGAGTGAAAGGATATCCGGGCGTTCCAGGCCAGCGGCCGTCCACGGCAAGGGCCCGACGCGGCAAGGCGATGGACTCGAGGGGCGCGAGCCCGAGAGTCACGGCGCGCTCGGGGTCGACCGAAAACAGGTTTTCGGAGAAATCGGTCTGCGCCGCGAGATAGCGCGTGCCACAAGCCTTTGCGCCTCTCGAACGCGACATCGTCAGCGCTATCGTCGCGCCGGGTCCGGCGTCGGGGCCTCCTGAGTTTTCGGATGTCGCGAGCGCCCACCCGGCGGGCAAGGGATGCGCGGCGACGATCGTTTCTAGTCGAGGCGCGAGACCGGCCTCCGCCTCGAGATGGACCATCCCGCCGACCCGGCCGCATGAGAACCCAAGAGCAGCCGAAGCGCAGATGAGCAAAACCGAAAATGGACTCGCACTGCCGCTTTGGCGAGCTTTCACTATTACCTCGGTTTGACATCGCGGATGTCCTGGGCATACTATATCCGGGCAATGCCGAAAAGAGCGAACGCCAGAAAAGCCGAACTCGAAAACCTCATCAAGAAGCACCAGGACCTCTATTATAATGGACAGCCCGAGCTTTCCGATGCCGAATTCGAACGAACTTTGGGATGAGCTCGCCGCGATCGACCCGGACAATGCGATATTCGCGGAAGTGGGCAGCGACTCGGCCGACGGCTGGCCCAAAGCCCGCCATCTGATACCGATGGGCAGCCTGGAAAAGGCTTCCGACCCCGAGGCGTTCGCATTCTGGTGCGCCAAGGTCGGGCTGACCGAGTTCATTGTGCAGTACAAGCTCGACGGCGCCAGCCTCGAGATGCAGTACGAGGGCGGCATCCTCGTGCGGGCGGTGACTCGAGGGGATGGCGAGGTCGGCGATGATATTACGCCTAACGCGTCCAGGATGCAGGGGGCGGTCGCCGCTCTGCATTCGGCTTTCACCGGCGGCGTGCGCGGAGAGGTCCTCATGCCGCGCGAGGTCCACGCGAGGAAGTACGCCGACAAGGCCAATTGCCGCAACGCGGCGAACGGCCTCATGAAGCGCAAGGACGGCGTCGGGAGCGAGGACCTGCGCATCGTGTGCTACGACGCGAGCGGGAGTGTCGCCGGAGCCGGGAACTCCGGCGCGCCCTTCGCAGACGAAGTCGAGAAGACCTCCTGGCTTGGCCATATGGGCTTCGATACCGCGCCGCAGGTCATCCTCGCCAGAGCCGAGGAAGTGGTCGAGTACCGGGCGCGCGTCATGGACAAAAGGCCGAGCCTGCCCTACGACATCGACGGGCTCGTGGTCAAGGGAAGGGTCATCGATCCCGAAGACATGGCGCG
>CAWHFT010000225.1:0-4192 GCA_963828175.1 uncultured Spirochaetota bacterium | reverse complement strand
TGATGTCGTGAGTTTCGGCATTGGTATAGGTGATCCAGCAGGGAAGGCTCGGCCGTTCGACCATTCCGTTAGCGAACGAGAAAGGCTGCACTCCTCGCCCTCCTGCCTCTCCATCTCGCCATAATCGAGCGAATCGGCCTTGACCCTGGCCGGCGTGCCAGTCTTGAGCCTACCGACGCGGAAGCCCCTCCTCCTCAAGGCATCCCCGAGGCCCACGGCGGCGCTTTCGCCGAGTCTCCCGCCCGAGGCGCTCCACTCGCCGATGAACAGCCTCCCTTCCATGAAAGTCCCGGTGGTGAGCACGAGCGCGCGACAGCCGATTCGCGACCCGCGCTCCGTGACGACGCCTTCGATGCGAGCGCCTGAAGGATCGAGGACGAGATCGACGATGGTGTCCATGAAGATCTCGAGACCCGCTTGGGACTCGACGGCGCGCCGGGCCGAGCGACGGAGTAGACCGCCTTGTCGGCTTGGGCGCGCGGCGCCTGGACGGCCGGTCCCCGCGATCGATTGAGCACGCGGTATTGGATCATGGCCGAGTCGATGAGCAGCCCCATCTGCCCTCCGAGAGCATCCACTTCCCTGACCAGATTGCCCTTCGAGAGCCCGCCGATCGAGGGGTTGCAGGACATGCGGCCGATCGCATCGATGTCCTGGGTTATCATGAGGGTCTTTCGCCCCAAGACGCGCCAATGCCAAGGCCGCCTCGATACCCGAGTGCCCCCCGCCGACGACTATCGCCTCGTAGTCCATCGGCTACTTGCCCAGGCAGAACCGAGAGAATACGGCCTCGAGGACTTCCTCGGAGGCGATCTCGCCGGTCATCTCGCCGAGCGCGTCGGCGGCGTCGCGGAGGTCGAGCGCGAGGGCGTCGAGGGGAGCTCCCGAATCGAGCCCCGAGAGGCAGGCGTCGAAGGCCGAGACCGCCCTGTCCAGGAGGAGCTTCTGTCTGTCGCTCGCAACGATGCCGCGCCGAAGCCGCGCCCACCGATCCGCCCTTCCGCACGAATCGCCGAAGCGCGGGGAGATCCGATCGCGCAACGCGTCGGCAAGGGCGGCCAAGCCCTCGCCGGTGGCCGCTGACAGGCGAATGAACCCGGCGGCGGTGAGCCGTATCCCGGCATGTCGGCCTTGTTCCATACTCGCAGCGCATCAGGTCGCGAGTCGAGGAAGGTCGAGTCGTCGGCGCGTCAGCCCTCGCAGCCGTCGACTGACTAGATCACCGCCTCGGCATCCCCGGCCAAGCGCTCGCTTCGCGCTACCCCGGCGGCCTCGACCTCGCTCTCGGCTTCGCGAAGGCCGGCGGTGTCTATGAGACGCACCGGCAGTCCGCCGAGCTCGATGCCCGACTCGATCCAATCGCGAGTCGTGCCCGGGTCGGAGGCCACGATGGATCGCTCCTCGCGTACGAGGAGGTTGAAGAGGCTGGACTTCCCGGCATTGGGCCTGCCGGCGACGACGGCGCGCGCGCCTCTTTCGTAGAGCCTTGCAGCCTCGTGGCTAGCGGCAAGGGCCGCGACGAGATCCCGCGTCCGCTTGAGCGAGGCGGCGTCGAGGCCGCCGGACGGCGAGTCGTCGTCCTCGCCATAGTCGAGCCTCGCCTCGGCCTCCGCTAAGGCGTCGACCACTTCTGCTCGCAAAGCGCTCAGAACCGTGGACAAGCCCCCCTCGAGGCGCTTCAGCGCCTCGGCCCTCGCTCCTTCGCTGCCGGCCAGCACGAGCTCCTGGACGGCCTCGGCCTTGATGAGATCGGTCTTGCCGTGAGAGAAGGCGCGGAAGCTGAACTCGCCCCGCAGCGCGGGCGCGAAGCCTGCGGATTCCAGGAGCGCTAGAGCCTTCCGCACCACGGCGGGCGAACCGTGGCAGTAAAACTCGACAGCATCTTCTCCGACCGGGCCATCCGGCCCCCGGAAGACGGCTGCCAGGACGTCGTCGACCGCTTCGCCGCTGGCAGGGTCCACGAGCAGGCCGTGAACCAGCGACGAGGCGGGGGCGGACAGGAGAGCGGCCGACCGCGAGAACAGTGTGGCCGCCAGCTCTATCGCGCCCGGGCCTGCGCTGCGAATGACGGCCAGGGCCGATTCCCCGGGTACGGTCGCAAGGGCCGCGATCGGACGGTTCGTATCGAAGTAGGTTCTCTGCATCGGTTTCGATCACGATATAGCCTCGGGCCAATTCGATGCAAGGGCGCTCATTCTATTGACAGGAACGGCTAAGGGCGCGGAAAATGGAAGGGTGAGATAATCGCTATTGTCCGAAACTACTAGGAGGAAATACAGATGCGAAGATATATTATTCTCACTGGGCTCGTGGTCGCGATACTGTGCGCGGTTCGTCTCGCCGCCCAAACGCCGACGGTCAGCGAAAAGAAGGACGTTGCCGTCTTCGCCTTAGGATACTACGGGTGGGCGATCCCCTTGGAAACGCTCGGCAGCATAGATCAGGAAATACAGAAAGTCTTCGTCGACTTGGGCCGCTTCAACATCCTCGGCTACACGGAGCGGCTATCCTCCGCAGGGCTCCAGCAATTCATCGATACGTTGAAAAAGGCGAAAGAGGCCAATTTCGTCATGCCTGACAAATTCACCTTCGGCGAGGCTACCTTGACCGAGGCGGAGTTCAACAAGCTCGTTGGGGCGTTTATCGTCGCTACGCCGATCGTCTCCGAATTCAATTCGCGCTACGATCAGGATAACTCCCAATGGGTGACCGACATTAAGACCGACGTCACTTTCATCGATGTCGGCAACGGCGGCTCGGTGATGGGCATCGCCGAGGTCAAGACTTCGGGCAGCGACAAGGACAACCAAAACAAATCCATCTCGAACGCCATCGACGGTATTCCCATGCAGCTTCAGTTCGAGATCAGAAAGATCGAGGCCTTCCAAATCAATACGCGCGTTCTGACGGCGTCCGGGAGCGAGATCAAGCTCCAGCTTGGCAGAAATATGGGCATCAAGAAGGGCGACGAATACTCCATCATGGTCAGCGAGACCGTCGAAGGCTTCAAGAATGACTCGGAAAAGGGCCTCATTCAGATCAAGGACGTCGGCTCGGAGGTTTCCACCGGACGCATCGTCTACTCCTCGATCAAAGTTACGAAAGACGTCCAGCTTAAAGAAATTCCTCGCCTTGGCGTCGACGTCGAGGGCTATCTCGATATCGCCACGGGTCCCGACGGCACGGCAGTCCTGCCAGGGGTGAAGGCCACACTGTCCCGCGGTTATTACGGCTTCAGGCCCTATGGCGCTATCCGGATCCCGGTCAGCCAGGTCAGTACCTATTTCGGCCTTTTCTCGGTCATTCCGGTAAACGGAATCGTGGGCGGCGAATACAATCTATATTTGGGCCGCCTCACGCTCACTCCATTCGGCGGAGTCGGAGCGAGCTACGCGCACGTGGTCTCGCCCGTCAACAGCAGCGACCAGAGCGACTGGCTATCCCATATTGGAGCTCAGGCCTACCTTCGCGCGTCTTTCTTGTTCACTCGCGAGCTCACCGTCTATCTCCAAGCCGGGGCCGAATATTGGTTTACGATGAACGACGTTTTTTTCAGCAACTACGGCGGCCTGGGATTAGGAGCCGGTGTCTCCTACAAGATGTAGCATGGACGATACAAACCTCACGGGCCTCGACCTCGAATCGGCGAAGGAATACATCTTCGCCTTCGCGGTAGACGCCAAGAACCTCGACAAGGCCATCGCGAACGCGATGGCCGAAGTCAACCTTTGGAACGGCCGCGTCACCCTGGCAGAAGGACGGCTGGCGCAAGCAGGCGTCGCAGGCGAAAGCGCGATGGACTCTCTCGTTCAGGCCGCGCGCGTCAAGGTCGAGGAGCTCAACCGCAAGATAACTTCGCTCGAGGCCGAGCGCTCCGATCTCCGCTCCAAGATCGAAGCAATGCGCGCCCAGCTGCCGATGATCAAGGCCCGTGAGCGGAGTATCGATCCGGACCGCCTGCTCGCCGAGCTCCAGATGATGACCGGCGAGCTCCTGAACGAGGAGAGCCCCGGGGGGAGGGGCGCGGGGGCCACCGAGGCCGATTTCGCGAAGCTGGAGTCCGAAGCCAAGGCCGATTCCGAGCTCGAGGCCCTCAAACGCCGCGCCGCCGAAGGGAACAAGCCTTGAGCCGGCTCCAGCTCTTTCCCGATATACCCAGACCCCTGGTATTCGCTCACCGAGGCCTGTCCTC
>CAWHFT010000224.1:0-22076 GCA_963828175.1 uncultured Spirochaetota bacterium | reverse complement strand
GCTATACAAAGATTTGGAAGAGGGCTACCTGGAGACCATGGTAGGCAAAATACACTACAAGGAGAACGAGGGAACCAAGCAGAACGTGGTTTTTCTTCACGGGTTCGGAGCCGACATGCTGGTTTGGTCTAGGCTGGTCGAGCAGCTACCTAAGGATCTCGGCATATACTTGATTGACCTTCTGGGCCACGGAAGGTCAGAGGCGCCCACTATAGACTACACGCTCGATGTTCAAATCGGGGCCGTGGAAGAGTTCATCGACAAGAAGGAAATTGAGAATGCATATATTTTCGGCAACTCTTACGGGGGCTGGATCGCAGCGGCAATCGCGCAGGGCAGCTACAAAGGGAATGGTATAATACTCGAAGACTCGGTAGGCCTGAAGGACTATTTCGATGACATGATTAAGCAGGAAGGCGAAGCGGCATACAGGCAGCGACTGATAAATGACGCGCTCCCCACCAACCCAAACAGGAACGTGGTGGAGAGTATTGTAAATTCGCAGAAAGAGGAGTGGCTGTTGACAAAGGAGAGTCTGTCGAGCATAGCAAAGCCCACGCTAATAATATGGGGAAAGGATGACAAAAAGGTGGATGTAAAATACGCAAGGATGTTCTCGGATTACATAAAGGGCAGCATGCTGGAAGTCATAGCTGGTGCGGGGCATGTACCACACTTCACTAACGCAAGTAAAGTCAAGGACCTGCTTCTGAAGTTCGTCGGCTATAAGGCATGATGCTGCACGAATCCTTGGTCATCATTATCACTTCCTGGTATCTGTTCTGCCTGTTTTCCAGCATCTTTTTCGTTTCCTTCGGATCCTTCAGTCCGGTTTCATACTCTATCGCAATCTTCTTCCCATCCTTGTATGCGACAACGTCAGGCCCGTATGAATTGTTGTAAATCGTGTTGCCCACGCCGATTTCTTCGAGATACCTGCTGATCAGGCCAATCATTATGTCGTGTTCAGCGCTGTTTCTTGGCAATATCATGTACCACATGCCCAGGATACTTCTGATCTTCAACGAAATGGTACTTGAGCATGCCATCTCTAACCAGTTCAGATATCGCGCCCATTACCTGCTCTTCATCGAAGCCCGCTCTCCCCAGCCTCTCAAGAATCTCCTTCTTGCTCACAACGTTCTTCGCAAGAACGAGGATTTGGTGGCTCGGATCCCTCTGCACGCTTTCAAACCTGATGCAATTCACCATCTTCGGATTCTTTGAGCGCGTTTCCAGCACAAGCGCCTGGCCTTTCCTCAGTTCCCGCAGTGCTTTCTTCACCTCCAGAAACCTGTGTACTCATTTCCTCCCGCAATCAGGTTCGCCACGTAATTCTGCTCCTCGGGCTCGCGCTGCCCGAACGCGATTATCGTCGCCGCGTTGCTTCTTATCTCCTTGTCGAGCGCCTTCGCCCTTTGCGATATGGCGATGACCCCTATCCCGTACTTCCTCCCCTCAGCGACCAGTCTGGCGACAGTCGGGCTGTCCTCCAGCTTCTCGGCCTCATCTACAACAATGTAGAACCTCCCGAGCGACTTGCCGCTTGTCAGTGCCGCAGTGTAAGCTTCTTGAGCATGCTCTCCCATGTCACGGCCTGCGCCTCAGGCGTCCGCAGACTAGCAAGCGAGAAAATGCTTCTGCTCCTCAGCAGCTCTGCCACGCTCACGCTCTTCGAAAACCTTCCGCCCGCTATTACTGCCAGACGTCTCTCCAAGGATTCCAAGGTGTTCGCTTCGGCCCTGCCTGCGTGCTTCTCGAATACCTTTATCGTGAACACGAGGTCGTGGATGTTCGGGGCCTTGCCCTTCCTCATGCATATGCTGTAGGTATACGCAATGCACTTGTAGAGGATATAGGCCTGCACCTCGCCCAGCCTGAAAATCCTCTTGAACATGGAGGTAAGCTCAGTTGCCCTTTCCCTCTCGCTCAAACCGTCAAGCTCGAAAATGTTTATACTGCTTATGCCGGCATCATAGACCTTCGCACGCATGTCCTTCGCGTGCTCCACATACTCGCTGTGCGGGTCAAGCACAACAAAGCGCGCGCCAAGCATGCCTGCCTGCGCGAGTATCTGTTTGCAAACGTTGCTCTTACCAGAGCCGCTTTCTCCGGTTATCATCATGTGCGGGTTGAACGACTTCGCAACATCGAATCCGCATGCTTCCAAAAAATACGCGCCTCCAACGCCACTTCACCATGCCGTTCTTCTTGCTAAGCCACATTTCCTTGCAGATCTTTCCAATATATATTGAATTTTTGTTTTCCCAAAACATATAATCACCATTTCAAAACAGCCCATAATACCAATCTTTAAAAAAGCCGAACACAACCTAAAAGTATATTTGCGCCGTGAAAATCAGCGCATGATTCCGTCCTTCAGTTTGTTTGGTACCAAAATGACAAGGTATAGAGATCACAATCAGATACTGGTCCAGCAGGAGATAGCAGAGACCGGCACCAGGAATCTACATATCGCCGACATCTTGAGGAGACAAGGGCCGCTTTATCGATCCGGCTGTTAATCCAGACCGTATACGATAAGGCAAGACGTGTTCCGCTCTCCGGAGTAGATAATCACACCGAGCCTGGTCATCTCGGGACAGAACATAGGCTATCTGATAGAAGCGGTCAGCAGATTTTTCATGCTTCCTGATGAGATACAGACTAGGATCACATACGCGAGATGTGGCGGCGACCCCGGCCTGCACCAACTTTCCGTCACAAACATACTGAAGAGCAACAAGCAGGATTTCTATAGAAGTTGGACCCTCCGTCATGACCGGAACTCTAAGCCTGACTGATTCCTCTAGCCGCAGGATGCTCTTCTGGGAATTCGATCCTGAGTTAGCTGGGTTGGTAGTGAGGCCGGTCACGGCGCTGCTCTACGGAATCGGACAGTGACCAGGCATGCCGTGTACTTCGAGCTCGATAGCAAGAGGACTAAGGAGGCTGGAATTCGGAAGGCATCTAAACGGTCACGAAGATGATCTCAGGAATACTGCGATCTTTACCCATGTTCGCAGAGAGAACTAATGAGGCCGCAGACAGAATTGGATTAGTCACTTATACTGCTTATCAATTTTTTAACTATCCTTAGCCCTGCCTTCGCCTCAAGCTTCAGCTCGACCAGGGGCGTTTCCATTATCATAGGCTTATCCACCATGTCGGAATGGGCGAGAAAGAGTGACGAGTCCCTTCGAGGACCTTGTGCCCGAAGCCAACGTCCGCATGCCTGTCCAGCCTTGAGCCCAGCGGATATTTCGCGTCGTTGAGGTGTATCGCTTTTATTCGCGAAGATTCCCAGCGGTCTCTATCACATCCATCGAAGACGCGGCGCGCGTGATCGAGGCAATCAGGGGCGAGGTAGCCCGCCTGGTCAAGGGCCAGGACGAAGTGCTGGACAACGTCCTCCTCGCCCTTGCGGCGTCGGGACACGTTCTCGTGGAAGGCCTGCCGGGGCTCGGAAAGACTCTCCTGACCCGCGCGATCGCGGCGAGCTTCGGGGGAGAGGCCAAGCGCATACAGTTCACCCCCGACCTGATGCCTCACGACATCACCGGCCACGCGATGTACGACATGGCCTCCGGAGCCTTCGTCAGCCGCAAAGGCCCGGTCTTCACGCACATACTGATCGCGGACGAGATTAATCGGGCTCCCGCCAAGACCCAGGCCGCGTTGCTCGAGGCGATGCAGGAATATCAGGTCAGCTTCGATGGCGAGACGCACCGCATCGAGCGGCCCTTCATGACCCTGGCAACCCAGAACCCGGCCGAGCACGAAGGAACCTACCCCCTGCCGGACGCCCAGCTCGATCGCTTCCTTCTCAAAGTGATGATCGACTATCCTTCGGCGGAGGCCGAGCGCGGCTTCGTCGCCGAGCTGCTGGATGGCAAGAGTGGGGATACGCTGGATATTTCATCAGTACGCCGCGTATCTTCGGTGGAGGAGCTCGCCGCCGTTCAAGTCGCCGCAGGCCTAGTCCGCGTCGACCGCGAGATCGTGGGGTATGCCGTGGATATCGTGGGGGCGACGCGGAGACATGGAGCAATTCGCGTCGGCGCGGGCCCCAGGGCCAGCCTCGCCCTCGTTCGCCTCGCCCGTGCCCGCGCCTTGTCAGAAGGTCGCGACTATGCCACGCCCGACGACGTACGGGCCAAGGCGCTGCCAGCGCTTCGGCACCGCATTCAGCCCTCGGTTGAATGGGAGATCGACGGGCGGAGCGCCGACGAGGCCATCGCCCTCGTGCTCGAAGGCGTGCCGGCGCCCCGGCAATGAAAGCCACTTCGAGGCTCGTAGCCGCAACTGCGGTCGCCCTCGCATCCGCCGTCGCCTCGCTCTTCTTCCCGCTTTGGCGCGACTTCTGGTGGCTGCCGATCGCCCTGGCCTTCCTCGCCGCGGCCCTCGACGCGGTCCTGGCCTTCGCGCGGCCTGCTCTCGCGGTCTCACGCGAAGCGCCCGAGGCCATGACCCAAGGCAAAGCCTTCGCCGTCGTGCTCCGGGTCGCTCGGCCTTGGCCCAGGGCCCGGATCCGCATCTTCGACGGAATACCCTCGGACTTCGAGGCCGAGGGATTGCCGATGGAGTTCGATTCCCGCTCCGCCGCGAAAGGCGACTCGGTCATGGTACTCAAGTATTCGGTCAGGCCGAGGGCCAGAGGCATTTGCGAGTGGGAGAGGGGCTGGGTAGAGGTGGAGGGCCCTCTCGGCCTGCTGTCGAGGCGGGAGAGGATCGCGAGCGGAGGGGCTACGCGCGTCTATCCCGACACCGAGGCTTTCATCACCGGCGGTTTTCGGCTCCCGGGAGAGCGGGGTACGACGGCCGGCTACCGAAAGTCCAGGCGCCGGGGCCACGGCCTCGAGTTCGAGCAGCTCCGCGAGTATCGGCGCGGGGACTCGCAGAGGCTCATCGATGGTCCGGCCTCCAGCAAGCTACGAAGGCCGATAGTGAGGGAGATGCGGGACGAAGAGGACCAGACCGTCGTCTTCCTCCTCGATACCGGCTATCGCATGACCGCGGTCGAGGGCCGCGCGAGCCATTTCGACCGCGCCTTCGAGTCGATGCTGGCGCTCGCGCGAGTGGCCCTGAGGCAGGGCGATCGCGTCGGGGTTCTCGCCTGGGGGCCGGTCCAGAGATGGGTCCCGCCTCGACGCGGCAGAGACGCGTTCCCCGCGATCGTCAACGCGTTATACGACATACAGGCCCAACCCTCGGCCTCCAGCCCGATCCTGGCCATCCAGGATGTGCTCCCTCGCCTGACCAGGCGGTCCCTCATCATCCTCCTCACCAATTTCCGCGAGGAGGACGATGAGGACATGGCTCGAATCCTCGGCGCCGCGAGGGCGAGGCATCTCTTGTTGACGGTCTGGATGCGCGAGATCGAGGTCGCGGCAGCGGCCGCACGCCTGCCTTCGAGCGTGGACGAGGCGCTCGAGACGGCGATGGCGATGGACTACCTCGATCAACGCGCGAAGTGCAGGAGACGATGGGAATCGAGCGGCGTACTGACCCTCGACGCGACGCCCGACCAACTGTGCCCCAGCCTGATTCAGAGATATTGGGACATAAAAAAGCGAGCAAGTCTCTAGCTTCATCAGCCGGGGGGCCACTTCATGGCTCGACCGCCGAGGACGTGCACATGCACATGAGCGACGGTCTGGCCGCCGTCGGATTTGCAGTTGATGACGAAGCGCGCGCCTTTTTCGGCGCAGCCGAGTCCTCACGCCAAATCCTGTGCCTTGTATATGATCTTCCCCAAGAGAGCCGAGTCCTTCGGGGCGAGTCGTCATCGTCAACACGCTCCCTGACTCCAATCCCATCAAGAGAGTCGATCCTGTGTTCTGGATCGAGACCCTAGGCCTCTTCGCCTTCGCTTTCTCGTGGCTGGTGAAGGGAGAAGTGCTGCTCAAGGACTGATGGGCCCGATCGGCTGCTTCATTTTTCAAAGACCAGATTCCCGAGCTCGAAGCGCAGCCCTAGCTCCATGCGGTATCCGCGCCGACCCGCCTTCGTGAGGCCCTCGAGGAAAATATCAGGGTCCGCCGTATTCTCGGCGAACATGCCGTAGTGATGGGGAATGGCCAGCCTCGCGTTCACGCGCTCTGCGAGCTGGATAGCCTCGGGGATGCCCATGTTGCCCCATCGGCCGTTGATGCAGGTAAACAGGGCATCGCAGCGCAAGCCGCGACCCACCTCATCGTCGAGTTCCGTATCCCCGGTGAAGTAGGCGCGAATGCCATCGCAGCCGAGCACGAGGCCAATGCTATCCTCGGTGTGCCTCGCGTACACTGCCTCGATGAAAAATCGGCCGAATTCCAAGCGGCCACTGCGATCCAGACGCGTGATCGAGGCATTAGGGACCCCGAGCTCGGCGAGCTTGACGACGCAGCTGCCTGGCGCGGCGAACGCTACGCCTTCCGTATCCATCGCGGAGATCGTGTCGGCGTCGAGATGGTCGAGGTGGTCGTGGGTGACCAAGTACAATCCGGGATGCGCGTCTGCTGGTAGGATGGGCGGTGGCGCGAGACGCTTAAGTCCCTCGATCCTTTCCACCAAATCGGAAAGATAGGGATCGAGCAGAATATTCTGCTCGCCGTTCGAGAGCTCGAACCCGCCCTGGCCGGTCCATTTCACGAAAAATGGCATATCACCTCCAGCGCATGCCCTGCCATTCGCGCATCCTATGACTGGCGCCGACGTCGGGCCAGAGTCAGGAGAGTTCCCCTCCGATGCCGAGCTCACGCGCCAGAACCTCGACAAAGCCAAGAGCGTCTGTTCGCAGGGCGGGATCGGAGCGAAGTCGCCCGAGGCTCAGCAGCACATGGGTTCGCATCGAGGATATCCCGCGATCGCGATAGTCGATGAGCTCCCGCAAAAGCCCCACCACGGCGTCGGGCTCGGCGGCCCCGGCCGCTTTGAGATCGAGGAGCTCCGATTCGAATCGGGCGAACAACTCAGCTCGCTCCGCGCCAAGGGCGGTCGTAAGCCTCCACCGCGCATACTCGTAACGGAGGAGCTGCTTCTCATGGCGGGGGGTTGTAGGGAAGCCTCGATTCAGAAGGAGCGAGAGGCAGGACCATGCGTTATCGGGGATCGAAACGTCACGGGCGCCTTTCGCGCCGTAGCGGTGCCTCTCGAAATCGCGCACGGCCGCTTCGAACTCGGATCGCACCGCCGCGAATTCCCCGGAAGCGTCGTCGCGCACGTCGGGATGCGTGAGCTTGGCGAGCTCCCTGAACTCCGACTTCAATTCCTCTATCGAACCGATGTCCCCGCTCCTGATCCTGCGGACGAACCTATTGGCCATGATCTCGAACCGCCGTAATCGCCTCCTCGAGGATGCCGCGGAGCCGCGGCTCCACGACGGTCTTCCGGGCGCTGTCGTAGAATTCGGCCATGCCTTGGAATCCTTCCGCCTCCTGCAAGGCGGCCTGCAGCCCCATCTCGAGCCTGTCGAGCTGACGGACGAAGCGGGCCTCCGGCGTGGAGCCCGACTCGAACTCCTCCCAAAGCGAGAGGAACCACGGCAGGTCCGGATGACCTTCCAGCGCGCGCGCAATGGCCGCGCGCTCGAGCGCTTCTTTCTCGCGCGCGCTCACGCCGTCGACTGGTGTAATGTCTCCAGCGTATGACTCTCCGAGTTCATGAACGAGAGCCAGGATGGCCGAGCGAGCGACGTCGACCTTGCCCAGAGCGCCGCCGTCGCCGGCCCTTCCGGCCAGCAAGAGCGCGAGCAGGGCGGTCCCGAAAGTATGCTCGGCGACGGACTCGCAGAGGCCCTCAGGCAGGCCACGCTTAAGCCAGCCTTGGCGATAGAGCCGCTTGAGCCGCATGAGCCGGAAATACGACGCGAGGGCGGGATCGGTCTCCGCATCGAGGGCGATGAGCTCGTCGGGCCCCGCCGCCTTGGTCTTCATAGGCCGTTGTCGAAGTTCCTGGCCTCGATCTCCTTGAAGTAGCGTACAGTCCCGACTTTCAGCTCCATCGTCGAATCCTCGTCGGCCACGACGACGCCCTTGGGGTGGAGCTGGAGGCAGCTTACCGTCCATAAGTGGTTCACCCCCTCCTCGATCGCGTGCCCAAGGGCGCGGGCCTTGTTGTGTCCCGAGACGAGGATCAGCACCTCGCGGGAGTCCATGATCGTTCCGACGCCCACGGTCAGGGCGGTGGAAGGTACTTTTTCCGGATCGCCTTCGAAGAAACGCGAATTCATTTCCTTTGTATCCATGGTGAGGGTCTTCACGCGAGTGCGGGACGCGAGCGAGGAGCCGGGCTCGTTGAAGGCGATATGCCCGTCCGCTCCGACCCCGCCGACGAAGAGATCGATGCCGCCAAGAACTCGCATCTTGTCTTCATAGCGTTGGCATTCAGCCTCGAGATCGGGCGCATTGCCGTCGAGTATGTTCACGTTCTCCGGAGGAATATCGATCATCGAGAAGAGCTTGTCCCGCATGAAGCTGTGGTAGCTCTCCGGGTGCGCTTTCGGTAGTCCCACGTACTCGTCCATGTTGAAGGTGGTCACGTTTCGGAAGGAAACCTTTCTTGCCTCGACGAGCTTCACGAGCTCGCGATAGGTGCCGATCGGTGATGAGCCGGTGGGCAATCCGAGCACGAAATTACGCGCAGAGCTCCCCTCGGCGTTTTTTAGAGTTGCTTCGTTGATGCGTCGCGCGATGTGGTTCGCTGCCCACTTCGATATGGCCTCGTAGTCGGGCCTGATGACGAGTCGCATGGGATCTCCTTAGAAATCGTTCTTGAGAAAGCGCCCGCCAGCGACGGAGGCGAGGATGTCGTAGTTGTCGTCGAACACGATGACGTCACCCTCGAAGCCAGGCACGAGTAGCCCGCGCTTCCCGAGGCCGATTATGCGCGAAGGATTGGAGCTCGCCATCTCGATGGCGTTCTCGAGGGGGATGCCAAACTTGACGAGGTTCTGGAGCCCCTTGATCATCGTCAGGGACGAGCCGGCGATGACGTCGTCCGATTTGCGCAGGAAGAGCTCGTCCTTAAGGTAAACTTCCTCGCGATTGGCGAACAGGGGGCAGTTGTGCAGCTCGGTTGGCTTGAGCGAGTCGGTCACGAGGACGAGCTTGCTGACCGGCTTATCGCGCATGAGGAGCTTGATCAGGCCAGGGTGCACGTGTCTGCCGTCGGCGATGATCTCGCAGGACATCTCGGAGTGGATCATGATCGCCCCGACCGCCCCGGGGTCCCGATGGTGCAGCCTCGACATCGCGTTGAAGAAGTGCGTCGCATGCAGGATGCCCGCCTGCATGCCTTCGACCATATTCTCGTAGGTCGCGTCAGTGTGGCCCGCCTGCAGCACGATGCCCCGCTTTATGCAATAAAGGGCGAGTTCTCTCATGCCCTTCAGCTCGGGCGCTACGGTCATGTTCGTTATATGGCCCCGGCCCGCCACGTAGAGCCGCTCCATCAAGTCGAGGTCCACCGTCCTCACGAACTCAGGGCGCTGGACTCCCAGCCTCGCCGGCGAAATGAAGGGCCCCTCGAGATGCACACCCATGATCTTCGCACCCGACTCGCGCCCCATGGCCGCGACGCAGGCGCCGATGGAGGCGATCATGTCCCCCTCGCCCATCGGGTAGATCGTGGGACAGAAGGCAGTGACGCCGTAGCCCCCTAGCTTTTCCGACATCGCCACAATCGCGTCCGTCGAAAGATCTTCGGTCCCGTAGCCGGAAAAACCATGGATGTGCGTGTCTATGAGGCCGGGAGCGATATAGGCACCCCCGACGTCCAGGATGACCGCGTCGACATCGAAACGCTTCTGCTCGTAGCGTCGCTCGGAGAACACGTCGGCGATGCGCCCGTCCTCGATGAGAACCGCGCACTGCTCCATGCTGGCGTAGCCCGCGAGCAGATTACCATTGTGCAAGATAATCTGCCGCATCTATGCCCTCATTCCCATTTTTGCTTTATCGCTTTGATGACGTCGAATATCTCGAAGAAGATGCCGATGATCTCGGGATCGAAATGCCTGCCCGCTTCCTCGCGCATGTGCCGGAGCACGCGCTCTTCCTCCCAGGCTTCCTTGTAGGCCCGCTTGCTGCTTAGGGCGTCGTAGACGTCGGCGACGGCCACGATGCGCGCCGAGAGCGGGATCTCCGGGCCTCTCTTACCCGGGAGTCCGGGCAGCCTGTCGACCTCGAAATCGACGACGGCGCCAGGATAGCCCGTACCGTCCCATTTCTCGTGGTGGTTGAGAGAGATCTCGCGAGCAAGCGTGTCCCACTCCGAGCGGGGATCGCTGAAATACAGGGCCCCGAACAGGACATGCAATTTCATATGCTCACGCTCGTCCTCGTCGAGCGGGCCGGGCTTTCGGAGGATCGCGTCGGGAATGCCCACTTTCCCGATGTCGTGAAGCATGGCGGACATCTTCAGAATATCCTGGAATTCGTCGACCTCGGCCTTAGGCACGTTGTGCCCCACCGCCCAGCGCTTGTAGATTTCGACCGAATAGGCCCCGACGCGGTTGACGTGGGGCTGAGTCTCCTCCGGGTCGCGCATCGCCATCATCCGCACCATCTTGTAGACCACGTCGCGGAGCAGGATCGCCCGCTCGATGGCGACGCCGGCGTAAAAGGCGAATTGCGCCACGATAGACCGCTGCTTCTCGGTGAAAGGCAGCTGCTCTCCCTTCGGACCCAGACGGTTTATCAGCTCTAGCACGCCGACGAGGTCGTTTTTACTGGTCCTCAGGGGGACGATCAGCATCGACTTCGTTTTATAGGAGGAGATCTCGTCGAAAGATGGGTTGAAGGAATAGGGAAACCCGGCCTCGAGGGCGTAGGCGTCCGCGACCAGGAGGGCCTCTCCCGTCGTCGCGACATAGCCGGCCAAAGACGTCTCGTCTATGGGGACTTCGCTGTTCGCGTAGATGTACTTGCTTGCCAGGAAATCGTTGCGGAACAAAGTATCGTTCTGGACGTAGCTGAACTTGAGTTTTCCGTTCTCCACGAGAAAAATGGAACCTGCGTCGGCCGACGCCAAAGAGCGCGTCTCGGAGAGGATGCTGTCCAGGAGCGTCGATAGGTCGCGGATATGGTGCAACTTCTCGAGCTTGACGAGTATGTCGTTCAGCTCCTTTGCGTCCGAGCTTTCACGCAGTCCTTCTCCCATCGACCCCCCAACCACGCCAGCCGCGAGATTCTATTAGTTAGCCGGAGGAGCGACCGGGCTCTCCTGTCCGGCCGTATCGCCGCTCTCGGGACTCGCGTCCCCTTCTGGAGCCGCTGGCGCCTCCAGATTGTTGCGCATTTCCGCGATGATGCCAAATACCCCGTTGTCCGGGGCGATCGCTGCCTTCAAGCGAGTCTCGGCGGCATCGAGGGCCTTTAAGGCGGATGCCTTGTCCGCATCGTTCGGCGTATTTTGCGTCAATAGGACGGCGAGGTAGAAATTCAGGGTTCCTACCGTGAGATCGTCCTGGCTCGACGCGATATTTCGATCGAGGAAAGCCCGGGCCGAATCCTCGTCCCCCGCGGACAGCCAAGTGGACAGGAGCGTGCGTATCACATTCGGGTTCGAGCCGTAAAGCGGCACGAGGCTATCGGCCGCTGCGGCCGCGCCCGGCTTGTCGCCCAACTGCAAGGCGATCATATGGCGGAGGATGCCCGCCGTCGGCGTATTCGGATAATATTTTTCCGCGGCGGCGAAATACTTTTGGGTCGTCGCGTTGTCGCCGAGCACGGCCGAAACTCGGGCTCCGAGGACTATGCCGTCGATCCGAGAACTATCCTCGCTGTAGAATTCTACCGCCCGATCGACCTCGACCAGAGCCTCGGCCTTTTTGCCTCGATTAGCGAGGCTGAGAGCGTAACTGTATCTGACGTTCGGGTCCTTCGCATCGATCGCGATCGCCTTCCTGAAAATAACGTCGGATTCATCTCCGCGGTTCAGCCTGGCGAGAGTATCTCCTTGTTTCACGAGGCTCGTTTGGTCGAATACGCCAGCCACGACGGCGAACCCGTATTCCTCGACGACCTTGGCGAGTATGTCATCGTCGCTGATCGACCATTTCCCCGAAAAACGTCCTATGACGTCGTAGTAATAGTCCCCAAGCTCTTTGGAAAGGATGCCGGGCGCAGAGACCCCCTTGGAGGCCTGGGTCTCCGCGAGAGCCGGAGGATCGAAGGCGATTGGGGCGTACTCCCCCTCGCTGTTCCGAAGTGATTCCAGGTCCTGTCCCTGCTCGAGATCCGCGAGGCCGAAGGACTTGTCCATATCCGTGCGCACGGCACCCCTTAGGACTAGGCTCGTCTTCATGGCCAGGGCGAAGGGATCGGCATTCTCCTTATCGAAATCCTCCAGGACTTGGAAGGCCGATTTCCATTTCCCTTGGGAGGCGAGGGAAGCGGCTTGCTCGAGCGCGGCAAAACATTGGGTCGAAGCGGAAGCATACGGCTTGAGGAATTGGGCGATGGCTGCCGCTTCGGCGGCCGCCGCCTCCTGGCTCTGGGCCTCCGCGGCCGGCTGCTGGTCTGTCGCCGCCGGAGCTTCGGCGGCCGGAGCCTGCGGTTGAGCAGCAGCAGCCGGAGCCGCGGCGTCTTGTGCGAGCGCCGGGACGCCGTTCAGCGCCCAAAAAAGGGCCGCAGCCGAAGCGAGGGCCGAGAATCGCTTCATGATTACTCCTCCAAGGATGCGCGATGACGAGGAACCTTCATATGTAACGGTATCCGTAGCAGCCTGGTGAGTCAAGGCTACCCGCGCCCTTGATATGCCCTCTCATGCCGCTTCAATGGATCGAGCTGTCACTCTCGCTTGCCGAAGCCGATCTCGATCGAACATACTCGAGTCGGGATGAGCGAGAAAAGGAATCGGTCGCGGAGAGCCTCAAAACATCTTCCGGCACGAGATAAGCCGACGTTCGATACGCATCACGGAGCGAGACCCGTCGCGGGACCTCTTCTTGGTACGCGGCTGCCTGCCCTGGTCGAGCTCTGGAGGAATGGCCACCGACTTTTCGGCCGCGAACCGGCGGAAATGCTGACGGCGAAAGAGGTCGAAAACGCGAGCGTCGCCCTTCTCGCCCTGCAACGAGGCCTGACCGGCGATCGATCCCTCGCTGGTTCGAGCTACATGGATGATCGGGATCTTCTTGGCGCCTACCTTCTCTATTATTGGCCCGTCTCCTACATGCAAGTCTCCGTCGCCCTCGCCGAGAAGCCATTCGCGCCTCGACGGGTCCTCGATCTCGGCTCAGGGCCCGGCCCCGCCTCAGCGGCGATACTCGACGCCTCAAGCGCTTCGGTACCCGGCTCTAGACTCGACGACCTCGTCCTCGTCGACTCTTCGGCGAAAGCTCTTGACCTGGCCGCATCGATTCTGGAGCGGGGACCGAACCCGCCGGCGCGGCTCGAGACGAGGCAGCTCGACCTAGAGTCCTCGGCGGCATTGCCGGAGGGACCTTTCGACCTCATCGTCGCGAGCCACAGCTTGAACGAGCTGTGGCGAGGCGATGCCGAGACCCTCCCTCTGAGACAAAAGCTCATCGACCGCGCTGCCGAGCGCCTCGCCCCGAACGGCCGCATCCTTCTCGTGGAGCCGGCTCTCCTCTCCACTTGCCGCGACCTCATCGCTCTCCGAGACCGACTCGTTATGCGCGGATGGCGCGTGCTCGGCCCATGCCCGGGCTCATATGCTTGCCCCGCCTTCGCGGCCGGCCCGAACCGCAGCTGCCACGCCGATGCGTCATGGTCCCCTCCGGAAATCGTCGCTTCGCTCGCGGAGGGCGCCGGCCTCGACAGGAGCTCGGTCAAGTTCGCCTATTTTTCCCTGGCCCCCACCCAGGGGTCGGATAGTCCATCGATGCTCGCCGAGGTTGACACTGGGAAACAGCGCGTCGTGTCGGAGCCCATCCTCAACAAGGCAGGCAGGCTTCGCTACGTCCTGTGCGGTGACGGGAGACTCGAGACCCTGTCCGCCCGAGCGGACGACCCGGCTGCCCGAAACAAAGGCTTCATGGAACTTCGGCGAGGCGACCTGCTCGCCCCTCGCGGACTCGAATCGCGGCCGGGCGGAGGCAAGGGACTGCTTCCTGGATCGGAGCTTTGCGTCGGCGACCTCGCCGCGGAGGCCTCAAAGTGAACCTCGAGCTGGTCCGATCCTCCATCGCGGCAAGCGTCATTCTGGATTATGCGCGATCGGGCGGGCCCGGAGGCCAAAACGTCAACAAGGTCAACTCCAAGGCCGTGGCGAGAATACGGCTCGAAGACGTACGCGGTCTTTCGGCGGCCGAGTCGGCCATGGCCGCAGAGCGACTGGCCAATAGGCTCACGACCTCAGGCGAGCTCATCGTCCAATCCGACGAAGAGAGGGACCAAGGCCGTAACCGCGAAACCGCTCTCGCCAGACTGTATTCGATCATCGTGGGGGCGGCTCGGGTTCCCAAGCCGCGCAAGGCCACCAAGCCGACCAGAGCCTCTCGGGAGCGCAGGTTGTCGTCCAAAAGATCCCGCTCCGCCTCCAAAGCACTCCGGCGACGGCCTTTGGATAGCTAGTTTTTCCGGCAAAAATCTGTCGTGGCGGCGCAAGCGCAGTATAATAGTTTTCCGACGCCGAAGGCGAGCGCAACCTCCTCGCAACTCGGCGGAAGGGAAAATATGAACGACAGGGATGGGCGTGAACTTCAGCTTTCCACGATCATCGATACCGCGAAGCCTCGGTCCATCCTTTCTGACGCAAAACGTTTCTATAAAGCGGATTACGCTCAAGCTGACTTTACGATGGCGGAAAAATCCTTTGTTCTCGCCAAGCGTCTCTTCGACGGACGCTACCCAGGCTATCTCCCCTGCGCCGCGGCCTATCACGATTACATACACAGCCTGACAGTCTTCGCGGCGACTTCTCGGCTCCTGGACGGCTGCGAGTTCGCTGGCCTCAAACTGGGGCCGTTGCGCGCTTCAGAACTCCTGATCGCGGCCCTCCTGCACGATTCCGGCTATATCCGTGAAGAGGGGGACGAAAAGGGCACCGGCGCCCAATATACCAAAGTCCACGTCGACCGCTCGGCGGCGTTCGTGCTCCGCGAGGCCGCGGCATTCAGGTTGAGCCAAGAGGCGGCCGATCGAGTCTCCAGGATGATCCTCGCCACCGATCTGGCCAGGCCTTGGGACTCGCTCGTTTTTGAGGACGAGGCGGAGAGGATCGGCGCGCAGGTCCTCGCGGCCGCAGATATGCTCGGTCAAATGGCGGATAGAGCATATCTCGAAAAATTGCTGTTTCTATATTATGAGTTTCGGGAGGCCGGTATCGAGAGCTACCACGACGCCTTCGACATCCTGAGGAAAACAGCCGGGTTCTATGAATCGACGAAAGCGCGGCTCGATGGTCCCCTCGGCCCGGTTTCGTCAAAGGCGCGAGAGCACTTCTCCATGCGTTATGGCATCGACAAAGACCTTTACCGCGAGGCCATCGCAAGGCAAATGTCGTACCTCGATACGATACTCGCCGACGACACCCTCAATTTCCGCAAGAAACTCAAGCGGCTGGACTTGGTCGCCATCGAACCGCTACTTGGCGCCAGTCTAACGCTTCGCTAGGACTCGCTTATTATCTGGGGCTCGTCTCGTAGAGGGATAGGTAGGCTGCCATCTCGGCTGGATCTATGCCGGGCTCATAGGCGTCCCCCGAGGAAGCAACTCGAAAGCTTGCGCTTGTGTCCGGAACGGAGTCGAAGCCGATCCCGAGCGATTTGCCTATCTCCTTCGCGAGGACGTCCTCGATATAGAGACTTCCTGGCTTGGCTTCGCGCCGAGTCGTAAAGGAAAAAGCCTGGGCATTGAGCAGGATGTCGGCTTCGACGATCCTGCCAGCGGAGTCGAGATAGACCTGCGTCCAGCCGACGGTACCAATCGGCAACTCCTTCGGCCAACGCGCCATAAAAATAACCATGTTTCGGCCATCGCGAGCTATCAAGGCCCGTGCCTTCCCGCCATACGCGAACTTGAAGCTTGTCGCATCCGACCAAAGTTGGAAACTCTCGCGCGTCGCCAGCTCGATCGCGTCGTTCGCGCTTCTGTCGAGGTAGTACGTGATGGCCCGGTCAGCGCGGAGGTGTACGCCGGAGGGCGGCGGCACAAGGCGCGCTCGAGAGCAAGAAAGAACGAGGAGAACGGCAAAAACCGCAGACGCGAGGATGCGGTGTTTCATGCGCGAAGTATACGCCAAGGTTCGCGTAAATGGGAGACGCGAAGAGCCAAATGGCCTATACTGCCTCCATGGAAATAGGCATTGGCCTCGCAGGGGCCGGAACGGTCGGCGGCGGAGTCATAAAAGTGTTCCGCGACCGGGAGCACTTCTTCAGGCATGAGCTGCGGCTTCCAGTCAAGCTCATGCGCATCGTGGACGCGCAGGCCTCGCGCTTCACCGGCCTGCCGACGGGCGATGCTCAATGCACTGGCAGGCTCGACGACATATTGGAAGATCCCTCGATCGGGATCGCCATCGAGCTCATCGGGGGTACTGGCATCGCGAAGGACTTCATCCTCGCCGCGCTCGCGCGCGGGAAGCACGTAGTCACGGCGAACAAAGCCCTTCTCGCACTTCATGGCGCCGAGATCTTCGAGATGGCCGAACGCAACGACGTCTCGGTCTACTTCGAGGCGGCGGTCGGCGGCGGGATGCCGGTCATCAAGACTATACGCGAGGCCATGGTCGGGAACGATGTGAGCTCGGTGAAGACCATCATCAACGGCACCTGCAACTACATCCTCACGCGCATGACCGCCCGCGGTCTTCCCTTCGAGGAAGCCTTGAAAGAAGCTCAGGCGATGGGATACGCCGAGACCGATCCCGAGCTCGATGTAAGTGGCGGCGATTCGGGCCATAAAGTCGCCATAATCGCCTCCCTGCTACACGCGGGTTTCATCCCCTTTTCGGACGTGAGCGTGGAGGGTATCTCCCGGCTGACACCGGAGGACATAGAGTACGCGGGCGAGCTCGGCTACGTGATCAAGCTCCTCGGGATCGTCGAGAGGGCAGGACCGCTGGACTCAGATAGAAGTGCGAGTGCATCCCGCCATGCTTAGGAAGGAGCATATACTCGCCTCCGTCTCCGACGCTTTCAATGCAGTGCTCCTGCACGGCAGCAAGGTCGGCGACATCCTTCTCTACGGCAAGGGCGCTGGAGAGCTTCCGACCGCATCCGCGGTCATGAGCGACATCGCAGACGTGGCGAGGAACATTCTAGGCTCACTCCTCGGCGGCTGCCGATGGACTATTTCTGCGAGACGAAGCGCCTTCGGGTCAAGCCACTCGCCGCAGCACGTCTCAAGATATTACCTTCGCTTCTCGGTCATCGACAGGCCGGGCGTCCTCGCGTCCATCGCGTCCATCTTCGGCAAGCACTCCATCTCGATCGCCTCGGTCGTCCAGCGCGAGGCCATCGAGGGACAGAGCATCCCGGTCATCTTCGTGACCCACGAGGCCGTCGAGGCGAACCTCCGCGCCGCCCTCGCGGAGATAGCAGTAATGGATTTCAATGGCGCCGATCCTCAGGTGATAAGGATAGAGGATTAAGCTTCACTTCAGATACAGCGGCTTCGACTCATAGTGCGTATGCAAGAGCTCGTGCGCCTTGTGGCTGCCGGGCTTCTCGAGGAATTCCGCGTACACCTGCTTGATGTATGGATTCTGATGCGAGCAGCGGTACTCCGATGCCTCGTCGGCGTCGTAGATCCCGCGGATACGCATCTTGCGGACCTCGTCGGTGCAGCCGTAGGGCTGCCCGCCGCCGCCGATGCAGCCGCCGCGGCAGGCCATCACCTCGATGAAGTGCCAGGGCACTTCCTTGCCCTCGGCCTTCGCCTTCTTGACCATCTCGAGCACCTGGGCGATGTTGCCCATCTGGTGGGCGACGGCGACGCGGACCTCGGTACCCTTGATGTGGATGCTCGCCTCTTTTATGCCGGACAAGCCCTCGGACTCCCGTGAAGTTGACGTCCTTGATGTCCTCACCGGTGATGAGATTATAGGCGGTACGCAGCGCCGCCTCCATGACGCCCCCGGTGGCCCCGAAGATGACGCCGGCGCCGGTGCTCGGCCCCAGCGGGCTGTCGGGTTCGGAGTCCGGCAGGTTGAGCAGATCGATGCCGGCCTGCTTGATCATCCGCGCCAGCTCGCGGGTAGTCAGGGTGACGTCGACGTCCTTCTGGCCCGAGGCGTACATGGTCTTGTCGCGGCCGTTCTCGTACTTCTTGGCCGTGCAGGGCATGATCGATACCGAATAGAGCTTGGCGGGATCGATGGCGGCCTTCTGGGCGTAGTAGGTCTTCACCATCGCGCCCATCATCTGCTGAGGGCTCTTGGCGGTGGAGAAGTTGGGGATCATCTCCCCGTAATACTTCTCGAGGTAGTCGACCCACGCCGGGCAACAGGTCGTGATGAGAGGTAGCGGGCCCTCGCCCCCGGCGCCGGAGGCGCCAGCGAACCGTCGTACGAACTCGGTGCCTTCCTCCATGATGGTCAGGTCGGCCGCGAAGTTCGTATCGAAGATCGCGTCGAACCCGAGGCGGCGCAGCGCGGTGTAGATCTTCTTCGTGAGGTTAGTCCCGGGCGGAAGCCCGAAGGCCTCGCCCAGGGCGACGCGAACGGCCGGCGCGATCTGCACCACGCAGGTCTTGGCGTCGTCGCCCGTCTTGAGCAGGGCTTCCCAGACCTCGGCGGTCTGGTCGTTCTCGTAGATCGCGCCGACGGGGCAGTGAGCCGAGCATTGGCCGCACTTGATGCAAGGGCTGTCGCCGAGCTTCACGTCCGCCGCAGGGGCGATGCGGGTCTTCTCGCCTCGGCCGAGGAACTCGATGGCCCAGACGTTCTGCATGTCCTGGCAGACCTTCACGCAACGGCCGCAACGGATGCACTTCTCGGGGTTGAGGATGAGCGATCCCGTCGAGTCGTCGACCGGGATCTTCAGGAGGCGCTTGGGGAAGGGCTGCTCGCGCACGCCGAACTCCGCCGCTAGGCGCTGGAGCTCGCACTCCTGGTTGCGCGGGCAGGTAAGGCACGTGTCGGGATGCGTGGACAGGATCAGCTCGATCACGGTCTTTCGCGTGGAGACGAGCTCGGCGTCGTTGGTGACGATGTCCATGCCCTCGTCCAGGGGCGTGCAACAGGCGCGGATCAGCTTGGGGCTCTTGCCGTTCTTGACGACGCAAATGCCGCAGGCCGCCCAGGGCTCGAGGTCGTCGTTCGCGCAGAGGGTCGGTATCTTCACTTCGACCTTGCGCGCCGCGTCGAGGATCGTGGTGCCCTCGGCCACCTGGACGGGAATGCCGTTTATCTTCGCGTTGATCATTTAGCTCGACTCCTTAGTTCTTGAGGACGGCGCCGAATTTGCAGGCCTTGAAGCACTCGCCGCACTTGACGCACTTCGACTGGTCGATGACGTGGGCCTGCTTTGGCTGGCCGGCAATGCAGGGCACCGGGCACTTCTTGGCGCAGATGTGGCAGCCGATGCACTTGACCGGGTCGATGGAATAGACGACCAGGTCCTTGCATTTGCCCGCGCGGCACTTATGGTCGCGGATATGCTCCAGGTACTCCTCGCGGAAGTGCTTGACGGTGGATGCGGTGGGGTTGGCGGCCGATCCGCCAAGCATGCACAGGGAGGCCTTGGTCATCGCCTTGCCGATCTTCTCCAGCTTGGCGAGATCCTCCTCTGCCCCGAATCCCTTGCTGATCTTGTCGAGCAGGTCGTGCATCTGGCTGGTGCCTATACGGCAGGGTGCGCATTTGCCGCAAGACTCGTCGACGCAGAAGGCCATGTAGAACTTGGCAATGTCGACGACGCAGTCGTCCTCGTCCATGATGATCATGCCGCCGGAGCCCATCATGGAGCCGAGCGTCGTCAGGCTCTCGTAGGTGATCGGCTCGTCGAGGCTCTCGGCGGTGATGATTCCGCCGGAGGGCCCGCCGGTCTGGACTCCCTTGAATTTCTTGCCGCCCTTTATGCCGCCACCGATGTTGTAGATGATCTCTCTCAGAGTCGTCCCCATCGGCACTTCGACGAGGCCAGAGTTGGCGATCTTTCCGGTGAGAGCGAAAGTTTTCGTTCCCTTGGACTTCTCGGTGCCGATCTTTGCATACCACTCGGCGCCCTTGGTCATCACGACGGCGACGTTCACGAAGGTCTCGACGTTGTTGATAACCGTGGGCTTCTTCCACAGGCCCTGCACCGCGGGGAACGGCGGCTTGGGCATCGGCATGCCCCGCTTGCCTTCGAGGGACTGGAGGAGGGCCGTCTCCTCCCCGCAGACGAAAGCCCCCGCGCCGAAACGGATTTCGAGGTCGAAGTCGACGCCCGAGCCGAGGATGTTGGTCCCCAAAAGCCCATACTCCTTGGCTTGCTTGATAGCGATCTTGAGTCGCTCTATGGCAAGCGGATACTCGGCGCGGATGTAGATATATCCCTGCTTGGCGCCGATCGTGTACCCGCAAATCGCCATCGCCTCGACGAGGGAATGGGGATCCCCCTCGATCGTCGAGCGGTTCATGTAGGCTCCCGGGTCGCCTTCGTCCGCGTTGCAGACGACGTATTTCACGTCGCCGGGAGCCTTGATAGTCAGGTCCCACTTGAGCCAGGTCGGGAAACCCGCGCCGCCGCGGCCACGAAGGCCCGAAGCCTTGAGTTCGCTCACGACACCCTCCGGCTTCATCTCGAATAGCGCCCTCTCGAGGCCCTTGTATCCTTCTCGGGCTATGTACTCGTCTATGCTCTCGGGATTGATCACGCCGCAATTGCGGAGCACGACTCGGAACTGCTTCTGGTAGGAGGAGTCGGCGCTCTCGAGCCGGACGGTATCGGCGGCCTTCGCGTCCTTTTTATAAAGGAGGCGCTTGACCTCGACGCCCTTCACGATCTGCTCGGCAATGATCTCCTTGGCGTCCGAAGGTACCACCTCGACGTAGAAGGACTCCTGGGGCAGCACCTTTACGATAGGTCCCTTTTCGCAGAAGCCAAAGCATCCCGTCTTGACGACCTGGACTTCGCCCTTTACTCCCTGAACCTCGGCTTCGCGGACCAAGGCTTCGTAGATGCCTTGCGAGTTTCCGGGCTGGCAGCCCGCCCCCGCGCAGACGAGGATGAAATTCTTGTAAGCCATCTCTTCCTCCGCCTCAGCGCTTCATGATATCGGCTGCGGGCCGATCGAATATGTGATCGTCGAGAAGCTTCTTCTCTACGAGATGCTTCGCCACGAGCTCCTTGGCGAAATCGCTGGTCATCTTGCCGTAAATGACGGCGGGCATGCCCGGCGCGGCTACTTCGACCGTCGGCTCGACGTAGCATAGGCCCATGCAGCCTGTCTGCCTGATGACGACCTGGTCCTTCAAGCCCGCGGCGTTCACCGCCTCGACCAAGGCGTCGAAGGTCTTCTTCGCTCCGGCGGCAATGCCGCAAGTGCCCATGCCGACGATCACCTGGATCTCCCTGCCCTCGGACTGGCTGCGGGCAGCGTCCTGCTTCTTCCCTTCGCGGAGCGCGCGAAGCTGCTCGAGACTCAACTTAGCCATTTATCTGTCTCCTATTTGTCGCGGTATTTGGCGATGATCTCAGGAAGCTCGTCCTTGCTGACCTTGCCGAACACTTCGTTGCCGATCATGAGAACGGGCGCCAGGCCGCAGCAGCCGAGGCAGCGGACTTCATCGATGCTGAATAGTCCGTCGTCGGTTACCTCTTCGCCCTTTATGTTGAGGATTGCCTGCGCCTCGTCGATGAGATCTTGGGCCCCCTTGAGGTAGCAGGCGGTACCGAGGCATATGGCAAGCCGGTGCTTGCCCGGCTTGGTCGTCTTGAAGTAATGGTAGAAAGTGATGACGCCATATATCTTCGCGAGCGGAAGGCCAATCGAGCGAGAAAGCTTTTCCGCCGCTTCTCGAGGGATGTAGGAGAATTCTTCCTGTATGCGGTGGAGCATCATGATGAGGCTTCCCGGCTTGGCTTTCCATTCATCTATAAAGGCGTAGAGTTCCTTGGAGAACTCGATCTGAGCCATCGGCATTGATAACCCCCATGGATAAAAGTATATCGATATTAAATCGTCGACATTATATGAAAA
>CAWHFT010000223.1:0-12873 GCA_963828175.1 uncultured Spirochaetota bacterium | reverse complement strand
CCGCCGCATTGGGGGAGGACGGCTTTCTCATCGAGGGCGCGACGCTGACTACGTGGCGCTTCGAGTCCATCGACGAGGACGAGGGGGGCGCCCTGCTCGTCGGCGCCGACGTGGTAGGCCCCGGAGAGGGCGCGGTAGGCCCCGGCGGCGAGGGCGAGCTCGCGCCTCCGACCAATCTCGACGATGCGAAAGATGTCGAGGAGGGCATGTCGCGGCTCCTCGCCCTCGCCCGCGCTCTTGCAGCGCTCGAAGCCGCGGGCAAGCTCCCGCGCGGCATCGTGTCTTCGGGAGTGCTGTTCGCGCCGGTGAATAGGGCCGGCGACGCCTCCGCCAGCGGGGCCGCGGTCCTGCTAGCGCCGCCCGCCATCACGGCGAAGGCCTTGATCGCCGGCGGCGCCGAAGCCCGAGCGGCGGCCGTTTCTCGGCTCGGCTGCCCCGACTCGAAGGGCGCCGAGTCCGACGCCTCGTTTTTCCTCGCGCAGGCCGCCTACTTCTTCGCGACAGGCCGGCACGCGTTCGAGCGCGAGACCGGCGAGGCGAGCGGCCTCGCCGGCCCTCGCCCCAGCTTGGCGCCCGCCATGCTCGCCTCGCCCCGGCTCGACCGCGGTCTCGCCGCGCTCGTCGACAAGGCCCTCGCGGATCCCAACGCCGCCTCTTTGGCCGAGTGGCTGGAGGTCCTGGCCGCCGCCTCCGGAACGGGTTTCACCAGGAAGCTCGCGCCCGAGCTGGAGGCTGAGCTCTCGGCACGCGCGCAGGCTTTGGAGGCCCAGGATCGCGCGAGACGCAGGCGGGCGGACTTCCTGCGGAAACGTGGCGGGGTTCTCATCGCCGCGGCCGTCGTGCTGGCGGTCGCCCTTGTGATCGGCCTCGATATCGCCCGAGCGCAGCGTGACAGGCCCGACTTCTCGGCGCTCTCGCCGCCGAGCTCGTCCATCGCTACTACCAGGCGATCGACGGCCTCGACCTCGAGGCGCTGGAGGCTTGCGGCGACAAGAAGGCGATCAAGGCGGACGACGACATGGTCATCAGCCTCGTCGTGGTCACGAGGACGAGGACCGCCTACGAGGGCAAGAACCCGCTCGTCCGCGCGGCGGATTGGGTCGCGGCCGGCAAGCCCAGCCTGGGCCCGACGGATTTCCTCTACGGGCTCGTCGGTCTCTCGATCTCCGAAGACGCTTCGAGCTCGCCCGACCGGCCCGTCTTCCGGGCCGAGTACTCGCTATGGACCATCGAGAGGGCGGATTCATCCATCGAAGCGGCTTCGCTCCCGGCCGAGTCGCGCCGGTCCGACCTGGTGACTCTGGCGCGGGCGAAGAAGGGCTGGCGGATCATGGGCCTGGAGCGCGGGTAGCGGCATGGAGCGCATCACCGACTTCATGGCCGAGCCGGGGCGCAGCTTCGATCTCGACAGTCCCGCCTCGGACGCCCTCGAGCACATGAGGCGCGGGAACTTGGGCGCCGTCCTCGTCTCGGAGAAGGGCGTTCCCGTCGGGATCTTCACTGAGCGCGACGTCCTCTTGAAGTTCGACTTCCGCGACGGCTCGATCGGCAACACGAGGGTGGGCAGCGTGATGAGCAGCCCCCTGCTCACGGCGGGCCCCGACATCAGCTGCGGCGATGCCCTCGCCTTCATGCGGGACGAGGGCATCCGCAACCTGCCGATCGTCTCGGGCGGGAGAGTGGTCGGCATCGTGTCGCTGCGCAGCCTGCTCAACCACTACTCGTCGCACCTCGAGAGGCTGCTCGACGAGACCGTGAACGCCCTCGCCTCGGCGATCGGCCAGCGCGATCCCTATACGGCCGATCACCAGCGCCGCGTGTCCCTGATCTCGGTGGCCGTAGCCAAGCGCCTGGGCATGGAGAGCGGCCGCATCGACGGCCTGCGGATGGCCGCCCTCTCGCACGACGTCGGCAAGATCGACGTGCCGATAGAGCTCCTCGCCAAGCCCGGCCGCCTGACCCGGCCCGAGTTCGAGCTCATCAAGCAGCATCCGCAGGCCGGCCACCGCATCCTCGAGGCGGTCGATTTCGAGCGGCCGGTCGCCGAGATGGTCCTGCAGCACCACGAGCGGATGGACGGCTCGGGCTACCCCCTCGGCCTGCGCGGCGACGAGATCCTGATGGAGTCGAGGATCATGGCGGTAGCCGACGTCTTCGAGGCCATCATGTCGTTTCGGCCGTATCGCGCGGCCCTCGGCATAGAAGTGGCCAGGGAAGAAATCGCGTCGAAGAGCGGGACGGCCTTTGATTCCGACGTGGCGGGCGCTTTCATCGGCCTGGTGGACGATCCGGACTCGGGAGTGCTCGCGGGGTTCTAGGGACGATGAAAGCAAAGGGCCCGCGGATCGTCAGTAGGGATCATACGCGAGGGGAAAGGCGCGAGCGGTTTTCTCCACCAAGTCGGCGGCTTCGACGGCTCCATCGCGTTTCGCGAGATCCGAGGCCATCTCTCGCGCCCTCTCCCGGTACGACGGGTTGCTCACCGCCTCGCGGAGCGCCGCGGCGAGCGATTCGGCCGACAATCTACTCCGCCGAAGGGGAGTAGGCCCGATCCCGGCCGTCCGGACCCCTTCGGCCAGGACATACTGGTCAAGGAGGTGGCAAACGGGAATCTGGGGGACTCCGGCGAAGGCGGCCGCGTGGGTTGTCCCCGCTCCGCCGTGGTGCACCACCGCTGCGGTCATCGGGAACAGCCGTGCGTGCGGCTCGCGCCCGATCACCATGCAATCGTCGTCAGCGTATGCTGGGGTTCCGTCCGTTGAGCCGAAATACAACAGGGCCCGCAGCCCGGCCATGCGGCAGGCGCGGCGGAAGAGCTCGCAGGTCGCGCGGCCTCCTGGATCGAGCATGCTGCCGAATCCGATATAGGCGGGAGGGTCCCCCCTCTCGAGAAACGAGCGCACGCCGGGGCTCAATTCGCGCTCGTCTCGCAGGGCAGGATAGGCGAGCTGGTCGCCGCGCCTTTCGCGCAGGCCGGGCGGGAAGGGGGATATCTCCGGGTTCATGGCCAGCACGAGGCCCTTGAGAAGATGGTCCTTCACGCTCTCGAGGCTTCGCATGCCGAGCTCTCGGCGCTTCGCGTTGATCGGTCCGAGCGCGAGAGCGTCCATGGAGGCGATGAAAGCCTTCCAAAGGACCGAGTTGACGGCTTTCGGCAATCGGACCGAGCTGATGTTGGGCGGCGGCAGATGGCGCGTCGGGAAGAAGACGGGAGCGTATACCATGTGTACGAGGGGCGCTCGGCACAGCTCGGCGACCGTGGCGCCGGCGAAGAGGAAGCCCGAGCCGAGCAGGACGTCGCAGCCGGCGGCGCGCTCGAGGAGCATCGAGAACTGCCTCCCGAGGGCCGCGGCGAAGGATCGGTACATCGAGAGCAGGCCCGACGCGTTCCTGTCGTAGATCCTCTTCGCATGAGCTTCGAAGAACTCTCGGCTCGAGGTACCCATCGCGGAGGCTTCGATGCCGCAGTCCTCAAAGCGGGCGACGTGATCGACGGTTACGCAAGCGCTCACCGAGTGCCCACGCGCCGCAAGGACCCTCGCGACCGCGAGCGCCGGGAGGTTGTCCCCCTCGGAACCCTCCGCGGCGACCAGGATCTTGAACCGGCGACGAGGCGGGCGCTCAACCAATGGCATGGTCGCTCTCCATGTACTCCGCGTCGAACTTGGGAAGATTCCGCCCGTACAGCCGATACCCGAGGTTGGCGAGCATCGAGAACCAGAGGAAGGTCCTGCTGCCCGAAAGCCGCTTCGCGACGGCGCCGAGGCGATAGCTCCTTCGCCAAATGCGATGATGGCCGAATTCCAGCTCTTCCGGGGTCATCCTGGCCGGGCGGAAAACGACATGCTGCGCGTCGTAGAGATTCCATTTTTCGGTGAGTATTCGGCCCTCCGCCTTGAGCCGCGCGAAATAGGGCGTTCCCGGGAACGGCGTGCATACCGTATAACGGGGCAGGTCGATGTTCGCGTCCATCACGAACTGGTAGGTTCGGTCGAAACAGTCTGTGTCGTCGCCGTCGAGCCCGTGCACGAAGCACCCCATTATCGCGATACCCCGCAGGTGCAATTCCTCGACGAGCCTTCGGAAGTCGGAGACCTTGTTGAAGGATTTTCGCATCGCGTCGTTCGCGCCTTGCGCGAGCGATTCGAAGCCGATGAGAAGGCCCCGGCAACCGCCTTCGGCCATCGCGTCCATCAGGTCCGGGTGCCGGACGAGACGCGTCGTGGCCAGGCCGGTCCAGCGCTTCCGGAAAGGGGCGAGCGCCCGGTAAAGGTCCGTGGCGTAGCGGACATTTTCGATGGGACTCGGGTCGACGAAGGTAAAGTTCCTGCCGCGCATCGCGGCGACGTCTCGGCACACGTCGTCGATCGGGCGCGCCTGGTATTGCTGGCAGACGACCGGAGTCACGCAGAATTCGCACCCGTTCGGGCAGCCGAACACCGCCTGAGTGCTGTTGACGGTGATGAAAGCTTTCCCCGCGCAGGAAGCGGCGCGTCAAAGGCTTGAACTTCGAGAAATCGATCTCGGGCCGAGAGTCGTAGCGGGGCAGCGGATTCCCCGAGGCGTAATCGCGGAGGAACTGCGGCCACGTCTCGAATGCCTGCCCCGTGATGATCGTGTCGGCATGCAGCCCCGCCTCGTCGGGCAGGAGCGTCGCGTGGACTCCCCCGATCACGACGTGCGCCCCCCTCTTCCTGAAATAGTCGGCGTAGGCATAGGTCCTGTGCGAGGCGCCCGTGATGCCCGTGATGCCCACGATATCGGCGTCGATGCGATCGAGCGGCACTTTTTCCACGCCCTCGTCGTATATCTCGACCTTGGCCATGAGCGATTCCGGCACCAATTCGGCGAGGGTCACCATCGTCATCGGGGAATATCGGAGGAACAGCGAGAAGGCGCCCGTTCCATGGCGATAGATTCCCGCCCGAGGAAGGATGAGGGCGATCTTCATTCTCGCGCCCGCGGATGCGTCCGGTCAAAGTTAAGCGCGAGGTTGCGGAACCCCGCGTTGGCCATCAGCGTAAGCAGGGATGGAGGCGCGCCGGATAGCCTCCTGAAGATCGAGGTGAACGAATAGCTGCGCTTGTACAGGCTTCGATGCCCCTCGTAGAGCGTCTCGGCATCCATCCGCGCGGGCCGGAACGTGACGTGCTCGGTGTCGAACGACTCCCAGTCCGACTCGATCAGGCGTCCCTCGGCCCGGAGTCTCGCGTGCAGGCGTGTGCCAGGAAAGGGCGTCGCGATCGCGTATCGCACGGCGTCAAGATGGTTTCTTTCGACGAACTCCGCCGTGCGTTCGAACACCGAGGGGTCGTCCCCGTCGAGTCCGAGGATGAAGCAAGCCAGCAACTTGATGCCGCTGCCGTGGAACACCCGAATAGCCTCAGCGTACGTGGCGGGATCGGCGAAGCCTTTTCCCGCCGACGCGAGGGAGCACGCGGACAGCGACTCGAAGCCTACGAGCAGCCCCTTGAGTCCGCGTTCGGCCGCGAGCTCGACCCGCGCGGGGATTCGCGCGAGCTTGACCGATCCAGCGGCGTACACGGATGCCCGCCGCTCGGCGAGCGCGAGCCAAAGAGCGTGCTCGGGCGGGAACACCTCGGTGAAGTTGCTGTCGAGGAAAAGCACCTGGCGCCCCATGCCATCCAGCTCGCGAAGGGTGTCTTCGACCGGCCGCGCGTGGACGCCACGGGGATGCAGCGAGCAGTTCGTGCAGAAATCGCAATCGTTCGGGCAGCCCCTCGAGGCCTCCGTCGTGGATTCGAAAAAGTACGGCGCGCCTTTCCTCAAACCCCTTACTATCCGCCTTCGCTGTTCCGCGGCCCCCTCGCCTGCGAAAGGATCCGAGAAATCGACGTAGCGCCTCAAGGCGGCGTTTCTGGAGAAGTCCCGTAGAAGGCGCGGCCAGCTGCGCTCGCCATAGCCGACGACTACGGCGTCCGCGTGAAGAGCGGCCTCTTCCGGCAGGGCGGTCGCGTGCGCCCCGCCAATGACCACGAAGCTGCCGGCGAGCCGCGCGGCGTCGGCGAGCTCGTAGGCGTAATGAGCTCCGCACGTTATCGAGCTGATCGCCAGGATATCCGCGGCCCCTGGGCGGGGCGGCGGGTCTATTGCGAGATCGAAGAGATTGACGTCCGCGTCGAGTTCCTCGGGCACGAGGGCCGCGAGCAGGGAGAGGGTCAACGGAGCGTACGAGCGATAAGGCCGGCCTAGTGCCGCGGCCGCCCGATAGCTCTCGTTAGTCGATAACACGAGGTCGATCCTCATATGTCCCACCGCAGAGCCTTGAATTCCAGAAGGCGCAATCCGAGCGGCTTGATGTTCTCGCGGTCGATCCTCGTGATGCAGGCAAGCTCATTCCCGCGGGCATAGCCGGGGTTGCGCTCGAGGAAGAAGGAGACATGACGGCCCGCGGCCTTGGCCTCGGGAACCTGCCTCAGCTCCTCGCAAAGGTAATCCCGAGCGCCACCGAAGGAGATAACGCCCATCTCTCTGTCGTACGCCGCGCCGTAGCGGTCTCCCGCCACGAGGTTGAGAAGCCGGACGTACTCTTTATCGGGCGGAAGATCCGGCGACGGGTAGAAGGTCTTGAAGAAGGTCGGCAGGAACATATAGGTGCGAAAGCCTTTCGAAATCAGGAACCAATAGAGTTCGCGTCCCTCGTAGCGAATCATCATGCGCGAGAGGAACGCGCCGAAGGCGGGGGCGAGCAGGTTGCGCGACCAATAGTCTGGATGGACGATCGTGTCGCCCGAGAAGAGGAACGACTTCGGCGTTCCATCCATGTTCTCATCGATGAGCTTGATGGTCGAAAAGGCCTTGTACCCGCCGTCGTCGCGCACGGTGATCACGAAATCCTTTTCGGCGAAGTCGGCGCGGAACGACACCTCGCCGGAGTTCTCAAAGAAACGGGAGTGGAGGGCGTTGAGCTCGGATACGTCCCCGTCGCCGAGGCGCGAGATCGCCTTGATGCGGATGTCGATCATTGCGTCCCCAATTCGAGGTAGGGTACAGCGGAGCGGCTCCAGCGCGAGGGCTCGCCCTCGGAGCCTTCGAACGAGGCCAGGCGCATCGAGGCGTCGTACCTCATGTGCTTGAACTTCGCCGCCAGAGGAATGAGCGGATCGGACTCGTGAAACCCGGCGAGCAGCCAGGCCTTGCCCCGTGACAGGGCGAGGTCGAGGGCGGCCGAGAGGATCGAGTCGAAGAGTTCGGGCCGGTCGTCCTCCAGGGCGAGAAAGGAAAGGCAGCAGGAGTCCAGGCGCTGACCTGCCCGCGGCAGCGCGCGATAACCGAAGGACGCGAGGGCCAGGTCGACTAGGGGCTTCGTGAATGCCAAGGCTCCGGAGTAGCCTTCGATTACCGATTGCTTGAAGCGCGACTGATCCCATATCGCGGCGACGCCCATGAGGCGCCCGTCGATCCGGCTTTCTATCCACTCGAGGTCTTGGCCCGACAGGTAGCCCTTCGCGAAGTCCTCCGGAGCATAGGAGGGCGCGAACTGGCGTCTTCGCATTACCCGCCGCCAGAACCCGAAGAAATCCCGAGGCGGGGCCTTCATCGCGGCGGGGGGCGACGTCGTTTCCGGAGCCATTCCGCGTTTTCGGTTTTTCACCATGAAGGCGAAGGTCGAATAGGTTCCCCAACCGCTAAACCGGGGTTGTATCTTACTCGATCCCGCGACTTCGCTCTCCAACGAGTCCCGTCCTCGGATGAAGGTCGCGAGGTAGGCCGGCACCGGGTCCGAAGCGTGCAGGGAAGCCAGGAAGCGGTATCCGCAGCCGAGGACCATGCGCCGGCGGCTGTCCGGCGCGATCCTGAGACCGCCGAGGTAGCCGATCTCGCGCTCCTCGCCATCTATGAAAGCCGCCTTGACGGCCACCGTCGCCGTCGAAACCAGCCTGTCCCCGAGGTAGGCTCCGAGCACGCTGACGCGGGCGCCCGATATCGAGGCGCCGGCAAAGTAATCGGGTTCCCTGCGATACGAGACGAGCACCGAACCCGGGACGGGAATCGCCGCGAGAGCGCGAAGCTCGGCGTCGGAGGATCGATCGAGCAGGCAATACCGCAGCATCTATTCGACTTCCCCGAGGGGCAGTCCCTGCCTTCTCTCTATGTCGCCCCTGCCCGTGATTCCCTGGCCCCAGAAAATCGCCCACTTCATCGGGTCCGATACGTTCGAGCGGAAGTCCAGAGCGCGCCTGAGCAGGGACACCGGGCCGTAGAATTTGCGTCGGTACGACAGGCAGGCATCGGACAGGCTCTTTGCGTCTATCAGGGCCGGGGCGAAAGCCACGTCGCCGAAGCGATAGCCGGGTTCCAGCCACCATTTTCGGTAGAGCAGCCTTCCCTCCTCGGCGAAGCGCGCGTACAGTCGGGTTCCCGGAAAGGGGACGAGATGATTGAAGGCGGCGAAGAAGAATCGCTCGCGCAGAGCGAATCCGAAGGTTCGCTCGAAGGTCCCCGAGTCGTCGCGATCGTAGCCGAACAGAAAGGTGGCGTAGATGGCGATGCGGTTCGCGCGGAAAATCTCTATGCACTTCGAGTAGCCGTCGACGCTCGATCCCTGCGCCCCGGCCGCCAAGTTGACGCGCTTTCCCATCTGCAAAAGATTCGCCGGGTCCAGGGACTCGAAGCCGATCAGGACTCCCATGCATCCCGAATCCGCCATCTCCTTCACGAGCGCGGGGTCCTTGGCGGCGTCGATGCTGATCTGCCCGATCCATCTGATCCCCAGCGGCTTGATGCCGGCCAGCAGGGATTTGAGGTGCTCCCTGTCCGCGCCGAGGTTGTCGTCGATGAAGAAGTAGACTGATCCTCGCACCGTCGCGATCTCGTTCGCGACATCGTCGATCGCCCTCGGGGAATAACGGTTTCCGAAGAAGCGGCAGATCGAGCAGAAGTCGCAGTCATATCTGCAGCCTCGCCCGGTCTCGACGAGGGTGACCGGAGTGTAGCGGTATTTCGCGTAGATGGAGCGGTCCGGCGGGATCGGGGAGAAACCCGAGTCGCCTTCCGAATCGTACCGCGCGCGGAGCTTTCCCTCCTCCGCATGCGCGAGCAGCTCGGGCCAAGTCCTCTCCGCGGCGCCGACGACGACGCAGTCCGCGTGCTCGGCGACTTCGTCGGGGGCGAGCGTGGCGTGGAACCCGCCCATGACGACCTTGACTCCCCGCTTTCTGAATTCGGCGGCGATCTGGTAGGCGCGCGCCGCGGTATAGGTCTCGACGTTGATGGCGGCGAGGTCCGCGGGAGCGTCGAAATCGGGGCTCTCGATCCTGTCGTCGTAGAAGCGCTTTTCGTGGCGGGCGGGAGTGAGCGCCGACAGCACGGCGATCGCCAGCGGCTCCATCTGCCAGGTCTTCACGTAAGGGCGGCCTTTCTTCTTGCCCACGCAGGGCATTACGAAGGTAATTTTCATGGCTTTGACTCTCCACCCGCCCCGAGCCTCATCCGCATCTTGCTCGCTATTTCAGACCTGAAGATCCTGCAATAGTCGAGATAGGCGAAGGCCATCTCGATTCGCCGTCGGGGCGCCTTGAAACGAGCCAGGCGGCGGAGGATGCTCCCAACCGAGTTAAAATCTTCGAGCGCAATTTCCAGCACAGCCCGGTCAAGCGCTCGGGGCTCATGTTGGCTGGCACGAAAGTGGCGTCGTTGAAGCGATAGGCCTGGTCCAGCCACCATACGCCATCGAAAAGGAGGCGGCCTTCCGCTGCGAGTCTCGTGTAAAGGGGCGTGCCCGGATAGGGCGTGAGGATGTTGAAGGCCGCGAAGGCGAAGGCATTCCTTTGGGCAAAGTCCAGAGTCGCAAGCAGGCTTTCTTCCGTGTCGCCGTCATGGCCCAAGGAGAAGGCGGCCCAGAGGTTGAGGTCGACGTGCGAGAAGGCCTCGATCTGCCGTTCGTAGGTGTTCTCGCCGATCCCGTTGCGAGTCTTCTTCATCGAGACGAGGCTAGCAGGGGAGATGGACTTGAAGCCCACTACTCCCCCGATGCAGCCCGAGCGGCGCATCAGGTCGAGGAGCTCGGGATCGTCGGCGGTGTCGGCCGTGAACTGGGAGACCCACGATCGCCTGAGGGGTATGAGCTTGCGGAGGAACTCCTTGACCGAACCGCGGTCGCCGGTGAAATTGTCGTCCACGAAGAACACGAGCGGGCCGCAGTCCCTCGAGATTTCCTCGAGCACCTCCTCGTCGGGGCGCTCGTGGCGGCGGGCGCCGAAATAGGCACTCGTCGCGCAGAATGTGCATTCGCGGCCGCATCCCCTGCTGCGCTGCACCAATGAGACGCCGAGATAGCCCTTGCCTCGGAAGAGGTCGCGCCTCGTGGGGGACGCGGGGCCCTCCGCGGCCATTCCCCCGGCGGAGGGGAAGCCGCAGGGTGCGTCGTAGCGCGGAGCGAGGAACCCGGAGCGCAAGTCCTCGAGGACCCGCGGGAATCCGTTCTCGGCGTCACCGACGAATACGCTATCCGCGTGTTCAGCGCATTCGTCGGGAGCGAGCCTCGCATGCATGCCGCCGATGATGACGGGCACCCCGCGCGAGCGGTACTGGGCGGAAATCTCGTAGGCGCGGCGCGCGGTGTAGGTCTCGACGGTCAGGAAAACCGCGTCTGTCCGCTCGTCGTAGGGTATGTCGTCGACGCGGTCGTCCCAGAGCCGCACCTCTACCCCGCTCGGCGCGTACGCTGCGAGGACGCCGAGCTGGAGGGGCTCCATCCTGCCTTTGTCGACGTAGCGCTCCATGCCCAGGCGGCCGATGCGCGGCTTAACGAGAGTCAGTCGGTACATCGGCGTAGCTCCCGGCGAAATGCCCGTCCCATCCGTCTCTCGGGTCGAGGAAGGCCGCTTTCGCGTTGCCCAACCGCATCCCTTCCGCCGCGAGCCGCCGTATATACGCCGCGGAGGCGTCGCCCGTGACTTCGAAGGCCCGAGCCGGCCCGAGTTGCCCGAGGCGGCGCGAATAGCGATAGTGGTAATTGGCCAGCAGCTCGCGCTCGAGGGCCGCCGCGTAGCCCGTTAGAGCCGCTCTTCCCGCCGGAACGGTCGGGCGGATGAAGACGACATAGCGAGGCGGCGTCGACGCGCGATCGGGAGCGAGCAGGGCAAAAGACGCTTCCATTCCCGCCGCGTCGAGCGCGCGGCCGTTCGCGTCGCGCGCGAAGGCCTCGTGCATCTTCTCTCCGACGAGGTCGACGGTCCTGTCCCGCGCGACGAAGCTGAGCGTCGGAAGCGCCCTCCATCTGCCGCGGACTTCCACGATATCCCCGAGCGAATACCGGTACAATCCCCCGGCGGTCGTCACGACGACGAAGTACCGCCGGTCGACGGACAGCCTTTCGATCGGCAGGCCCGGGACTGCGGACCCGACCGGATTCCCGTTCTCCGCCGGGAAGAACTCGAAATGATGGGATCGATAGGCGGGAACGCTGCGGGCCGCCGCGACTAGGGGAAAGCTCACGATGCATTCGGTCGCGAGGAGGCCTTTCGGCTGGATCATCGCGCAGGGGAACTTGGTTCCGAGCGTCTCGAAGGCGCGGGAGCTTTCCGCGTCCGCCCAAGCCGACACGAGGTCGAGGGCCGGCCATAGTTCCCTGTAGAGGGATGCGGAACCTGGAGGGTTCGAAGCGAAGGCTATCTCCACCGCGAGAGCGCGGTCCCGATCTCGGCGTAAGGCGACCGAGCCATCGCTTATTGATGGCGCGCCGCGCGGCGACCCGCGTCCTAGGGGCAAATCCAGATGCCCCTCGCGCAAGGCGACGAGAGCTCGGTCGAGGTGGCGCGGCAGCTCGTCGAGGATCAGGGTCAGGGCTGTCGGATTCCAGACGGAGACGAGAGAAAGGTCGGCCGCGGCGAGGAGGTAGGCGGTCGCAACTCCATAATAGTTGTCCATCTCGCGGAGGCGCTTGACCCAAGGCGGTAGGGCGAATACCGATCGGAGCGCCCTGCCCGCGAAGCCGAGGTACTCCGCGTCGTCCTCGAAACCCACGCGAACGCGGCGGCCCATGCCGAGGGATGGGCCGCCAGTCCCCGCGTCCATGGCCGCGCAGGGAGTGACCGACCAGAAATGGCGGCCTCGGCGCAGGCCTTTTCGCGCGGCGTAGAGATCGTGCATCCAGACCGATACGGCCCGATCGAATTGGGCGCGCAGGCCCGAGGTAAAAGGAATGAGCTTGGAGGCCCCCGTGCTCCCGCTGGTCGGTTCCAAAAGAAGGACCGGCTCATCGCTCAACACGGAATCCTCGTCGGCCGCGATCGACTCGATGTAGGGGCGGAAGCTTTCGTAGTCGCCGACGGGAACGGCCTTCGCGAACTCGCGCACCAACGCGTCGTCGTCGGCCCCCGCGCGCGCCGATATCGCGCCGAGCCCGCGGTCTCGGCCGAAACGGGAGGCCGCGCCGCGTTGCAGCGTTCCGCGAAGCAGCGCGGATTGCGCGCCCGAAGGGTCGGAGGCGCCGGAAAAAAAGCGCTTGTACTCGGCGGCGCCGGCGGCGCGCACGAACTCGTGAACGAGTGCCCGCCGCATCATCCCGGCTGCAGTCCTCTCTTCCTGGCGATCTCGAGCTTCGAGACGAAATTCGCGCCCAGGAAGAACAAGAGGTTCTCGACGCTCCCCGCGTTGGCTTGCGGGTCGAAGGCGCGGGTGAGGATGCTTCCGATCGAATTGAAGCGCGCATGCGCGCCATCCACCGCCTGCTCGAGCGCGCTCGCGTCGATGCCTTCGGGCCTGAAAAAGCACTGCCCATATCGGTAGTCTTCGTCCAGCCACCATTTCGCGTAGCGCAGCCGGCCCTCGCGCTCGAGGCGCCGGTTCAGGCGAGTCCCCGGCGTCGGAAAGGCGATGTTGAACTGCGTCAGGCAAAATTTCTTTTCA
>CAWHFT010000222.1:0-17877 GCA_963828175.1 uncultured Spirochaetota bacterium | reverse complement strand
AGCCAGCGGAGACAGGGCCGCCGGATGCCGCAGCAGGCTCTTCGGCGTCATTACGACTAGAGGCTTCTTGACGGGGTCCTTGGCCTGGGCGCGAAGCAGATGGAAGTACTGGGCCGGCGTCGTGGGATAGGCGACCCGGATGTTGCCCTCGGCGCACAGAAGGAGGAAGCGCTCGAGGTGGGCGCTCGAGTGCTCGGCGCCCTGGCCCTCGTAGCCATGCGGCAGGAGAAGCACGAGGCCCACGGCCGCGCCCCATTTGGCCTCGGCGGCGATGAGGTAGTTGTCGATGACGACCTGGCCGCCGTTCGAGAAGTCGCCGAACTGGGCTTCCCACATCACGAGCGCGTCCCTGTACTCGGCCGCGTAGCCGTACTCGAAGCCGAGCACGCCGAACTCCGAGAGCGGACTGTCGTAGACGGCGATCTTCGTCTGCCCAGGCGCGAGATTGTCGAGAGGGACGTAGAAGCTGCCCCTCTTCTCGCCGGTGTCCCACCAGACGAGATGGCGCTGCGAGAAGGTCCCGCGCTCGGTGTCCTCGCCCGAAAGCCTCACGTGGACCCCCTCGAGGAGGAGGCTACCGAAGGACGGCCGTCTCGGCGAGCGACCAGTCGACCAGCCCTTTTCCCTTGAAGGCCTGAAGCTTGCCCGACACGATGGACTTGAGCTTGTCGTGGACCCGCAAGCCCTCGGGGAAGGTCGAGACTCCCTCGACGATCCGCGACAAGTCGTTCCGCCTCGTGGTATCGGCGACCGTGCTTCGGCTGCGTGGCCGCCCGCGGCGCGCCATGGAGCGGCGGCCACCGTCGCGGCGGGGGCGGACGCGGTCCGCTCGCGTTGGAGCGCCGCCTCGAGCGTGGCCACATACTCCTTCCGCATGGCCGCGAGGTCGCCGGCGGCGAGGAGGCCCGCGGCAACACACTCCTCGCCGTAGATCGCGGCGGCCGAGGGATGCGACTGGATGACATCGTACATGTACGGATGCGTGAAGGAAGGCTCGTCGCCCTCGTTGTGGCCGTGCCTGCGGTAGCAGAAGACGTCGACGACCACGTCCCAGCCGAAAGCCTGGCGGAAGTCCAGGGCCATCTTCATCACGCGGACGACTTCCTCGGGTCGGTCGCCGTTGACGTGGAAGATCGGCACGGGGTTCATCTTCGCGATGTCCGTGGGATTGAGGCTCGAGTGGGCGTTGCGCGACGGCGTGGTGAAGCCGATCTGGTTGTTGATCACCAGGTGGATGCTGCCTCCCGTGCCGTAGCCCTCGAGCTGGGACATGTTGAAGGTCTCGGCCACGACGCCCTGGCCCGCGAGGGCGGCGTCGCCGTGGATGACGACGGGGACCACGCGCTTGCGTTCGACGTCGCCCAGGAGGTCCTGGACGCCGCGGGCCCGGCCCTCGACGATCGGCCCGACCGACTCGAGGTGGCTCGCGTTGGGCGACAGCGAAATGGCCACGGAGGTGCCGTCTTGGTTCACGTGCGATGGACGCGTAGCCGATGTGGTACTTCACGTCGTCCGAGCCTCCGAAGACGCCGGGCGTGAAGCCTTCCTCGAACATGTAGAGGAGCTCCTCGAGAGGCTTGCCCACGATGAGGCCGAGGATGGTCAGCCGGCCGCGGTGCGCGGCACCCATCACGATGCGCTCGATCCCGCGCGGGAAGGCTCCGTCGAGAACGGCATGCAGGGCCGGGATGACGGCTTCCGAGCCCTCGAGCGAGAACCGCTTCTGACCGATGAAGGTCCGCTGCAGGAAGCGCTCGAGCTCCTCGGCCTCGACGAGGTCCTCGAGGATGGTCAGCCTCTGCCGGGCGTCGAAGACCTCCCGCTTGGCGGGGTCCTCCATCCTCGAGATGAGCCATTCGCGCATGTCCTTGTTCTGGATGTGGAGAAACTCGGCGCCGACGTAGCCGCAATAGATGCCGCGGAAGCGGTCGAGCATTGAAGCGAGGGTCATCGAGGCGCGGATGCCGCCGCCGGCGAAATAGACGCGCCCGAGGTCCTCCCGGTCGAGCCCGAACTCCTCGAGCTCGAGCCGATGGTAGCTCTTGGCCTTGACCTGGATGAGCGAGGTGTACTTCTCGGAGTAGGATTCCCCGAGGGGATTGAGGTCGGCGTAGAGATAGCCCACGTCGCGATAGGCCCACAGGAGGCTGTCGACGCGGCTCTGGCGGTAGGCGGGGTCGTCTTCGTCGAGGCAGACCGACCTGCCGTCGGCGCCGCGGAAAGCGTCCGCCTGATGGCCGTTCCCGCCGCGAGGGTGAAAGTCCTCGGGACGGTTCTCCAGCGCGCGAGCGGGCAGCTCGCCTCCCGTGCCGGCGGAAAGCCGCTGCTCTCCGCCGGAGAGCAGCTCCTCGAGCAGGTCGAAGTTGTTGTTGAGCATGCTAAATGACCTTCTCGGTTAAGTTAATACTTTTCGTGACCCTTTATGCCTTGCGGCATCTATCTCGCCATATTCAGCACGCCGCCGGCGAGGAGGATCTTCCTGTGCCGCGGCGAGACGTCCAGGACGACGCGGATGACGGAGCCGCCCACGCGGACTCCGTCTCCTAGGCTCCCGGAGGCGACGAAGGCTCGCAGCCCCGAGACCTCGACGACGTCGCCCTGAGCGATATTGTCGTAGTCCGCTCGCGTCCGCGAACTCGAGCGGCAGGATGCCGAAGTCGTATGAGGTTCTCCTTGTGGATCCGCGCGAAGCTCTTGGCGATCTTGAGCCCTGACGCCGAGATAGCGCGGCGCCAGGGCGGCGTGCTCGCGGGAGGAGCCCTGGCCGTAGTTCTCGCCGCCGACGACGACGCCTCCGCCCTTCTCCTTGGCCCGCGCTGGCGAAACCCTTGTCGACCACGTAGAAGACGTAATTGCTGATCTCGGGGATGTTGCTGCGCAGCGGCAGGACCTGGGTGCCGGCCGGCATGATGATGTCGGTGCTGACGTTGTCCTTGACCTTGATGAGGACTTCGCCCTTGATCGCGTCCTCGAGCTCGGGGAAGCGCGGGAAGGGCTTGATGTTGGGGCCCTTGACCAGCTCGACCTCGCCGGGATCCTCGGACGGCATGACGAACCATTTCGGGTTGAACGTATAGGTTTCGGGATAGTCGACGCAGCGGATAGGCCCCGAGGTCCGCGGATCGGTGATCCTTCCGGTCAGGGCCGAGGCCGCGGCAGTCTCGGGCGAGCAGAGGTAGACGGCGTCGTCCATGGTGCCCGCTGCGGCCCTTGAAGTTGCGCGGGAAGGTGCGCAGCGAGTTGGTGCCCGTGGCCGGCGCCTGGCCCATGCCGATGCAGCCGAGGCAGCCCGGCTCGTGGACCCTCGCTCCCGAGTCGATGAGCGACGCGAGCCCGCCCGCGGCCAGGATGTTCTCCAGGGTCTGCCGGCTGCCCGGTGTTGATCTCGAAGCTCACGTCGGGATGGCGGATCTTGCCCTCGACGATCTTGGCCGCGATCATGAAGTCGCTGGTAGTCGCCGTTGCAGGAAGAGCCGATGATGACCTGGTGGACCGGCGACATCGCCCAAGTCCCTGGCCGCCTTGACGTTGTCCGGATTGCTCGGGCAGGCGACCATCGGCTCGATGTCGTCGAGCTTAATCTCGCGTGGTCTCGCTCGTACTCGGCGCCGCTTCCGGCGAGGAGCTCCCGGAAGTCCTCCGGCCCCGAGTTGCGGGCGAGGAAATCCCTCGTGACCTCGTCGGACGGGAAGATGCAGGCGGTGAAGCCCATGTCCACCGACATGTTGGCCACCGTCGCCCGCGCGGCCATGTCCATGTTGGCCAGCCCGGGGCCGTCGAACTCCATGATCTTGCCGATGCCAGCGGCGCAGCTATGCTGGCCGAGGAGGCTCAGGATGAGGTCCTTGCCCGAGACGAACGGCTGGAAGGCGCCCTCGACCCTGATCCTCCAGATTCTCCGGGACGTTGATGTAGTAGGGCAAGCCGGCCATCGCCATGGCCACGCTGATCCCGCCGGCCCCCATCGCGAGCATGCCCAGGCAGCCTCCCGTCGTAGTGTGGCTGTCCGAGCCGAGAAGCGTCTTGCCCGGGACGCCGAAGCGCTGGCGATGGATGTGGTGGGAGACCCCGTTCCCCGGCTGCGAGAGGATGACGCCGTACTTCCTCGCCGCGGACTGCAGGAAGCGGTGGTCGTCGGCGTTCCGATAGTCGGTTTGGATGACATTGTGGTCGATGTAGCTGACCGCGAGCTCGTTCTTGATCCTCTTGAGCCCCATCGTCTCGAACTCGAGGTAGACCATCGTGCCGGTGGCATCCTGAGTGAGGGTCTGGTCGATCCTGATCCCGATCTCCTGCCCCGGTACGAGAGCTCCCTCGAGGAGATGGGCCTTCAGTATCTTTTCGGCTATCGTTCCCTTCATCGCTGGCCCCCCGTCTTTCGTTATTAAACATAACCTTTACTTTTTCGGTGTCAAGTTATTGAGTTTGGGGCCTATAATGCGGATAAGCAAATGCCCGTCCCAGGACGGAGCCGAAAGGAGCGGTGATGAAGCAGTTCGTAATTTGCAAGGCTTGCGGGTACATCATGGAAGCGAGCAAGGTGCGAAAGTCCTGCCCGGCCTGCGGCGTGCCCGCCAAGGCCTTCGAGCCCTACGAGGAGAGGATATCCGAAAGCCGCAAGCGGTACCTCGACCTGCACATCCATCCCATCATCGTGCACCTTCCCCAAGCCGTCTCCCCCATCCTCGTCCTTCTCGCGGCCATCCTCGCCGTCTTCGGAGAGGGCTCGGTCAGGACGACCTTCCTCGACACGACCCGTGTCATGGGCGCCTTACTCCCGCTGGCCGTCATCCTGGCCTTCGTGGCCGGCCTCATCGACGGCAACCTGCGCTTCCACAAGGTAACCACTCCGCTACTGATCAGGAAGATGGTCTTCGGCGCGATTTTCTTCGCGACATCGCTGGCGGGAGCCATGCTCGCGCTATTCACCGGCCTCGACTCGTCGAGCATCGCGGCCTTCGCGGTCCTCGAGATCCTCTCGCTGATCGCCGCCGTGTTCCTGGGCAACTGGGGCTTCGGCCTGCTATCGTCGAGGTTTCCGGGGAAATAGCCTCAATGAAGCGGAGGGTGAATGGACGTAAATGGTGGCGGGAAGGAGCTATCTAAGGCCGAGTTCGACAGGGATGCTTCCGATTACGACCAGTCCACGAAATACGCACCTTTAAGATCGAGGTATGGAAGCATCGCCGCCGAGGCGCTTCGCTATCCATTCCGAACATGCCTTGATGTCGGTTGCGGGACCGGCGCCCTTCTTCATATGCTCGGGCAGCAGCGGGAAGCTGCCAGGCTCTTTGGAATCGATCTTTCCGACCAAATGATACGAGTCGCCAAGTCGAAACTGGGGGAGAAGGCGGACCTTAGAGTGTCCGACTCCGAGGAATTGCCATTCGACGACGAACAATTCGACCTCGTCACGTGCACCGATTGGCTTGGCTATACGATGGTTGCCGATAAGCGGCCTGGGTAGGCCTTAATACACCATCTCCTCGGGCTTCATCAGCTCGTCGAACTCCTCGCCGTTCAGGATCGAAAGTTCCGATCGCGGCCTGCCTCAGCGTGATGCCCTTCTCGTGCGCGAGCTTGGCGATCCTCGCCGAGGCGTCGTAGCCGATGCGCGGATTGAGGGCGGTCACCGTCATCAGGCTCCTGCCCAGGTCGGCCGCGATCCGCCTCTCGTCGGCGCGGATGCCGCGGACGCAGCGCTCGTCGAGGCTGGCCATCGCTCCGGCGAGCAGGTCGATCGACTGCAGTAAACTGTAGATGATGACCGGCTTGTAGACGTTGAGCTCGAGCTGGCCCGAGGCGCCCGCGAAAGTGATGGTCGCATGGTTGCCGAACACGCGCGCGCAGACCATCGTCATCGCCTCGACCTGCGTGGGGTTGACCTTGCCCGGCATGATCGAGGAGCCCGGCTCGTTCTCCGGCAGCAAGAGCTCTCCGAAGCCGCATCGCGGGCCCGAGCCCATCAGCCTGAGGTCGTTCGCGATCTTCGTGAGCGCGGCCGCCAGCGCGTTAAGCGACCCCGAGAGGCTCACGAGGTCGTCGTGGGCCGCCATGTAGGCGAACTTGTTCTCGGCGCTCTCGAGCGGCAGCCCGGTGATGGCGGCCAGCTCCTCGCAGGCCAGCTCGCCGAACCGAGCCGGAGCGTTCAGCCCCGTGCCCACCGCGGTGCCGCCCAGCGGCAGGAAGCGCGTCTCCGCCGCTGCCGCCTCTATCCGTCCGATCGCCAGGCGGAGCTGCTCGGCGTAGCCCGAAAACTCCTGCCCGAGACTGATCGGCACGGCGTCCTGAAGGTGGGTCCTGCCGGTCTTAACGATGCGGCGATATTCGGCGGCCTTGGCCGCGAGCGATGCCTGCAGCGCCTTGGCTGCCGGTAGGAGCTCCCGCTCGACCTTGAGCGCCGCCGCGACCTGCATGGCCGCGGGGAAGACGTCGTTGCTCGACTGGGACTTGTTGACGTCGTCGTTGGGATGCAGCGGCTTCTTGGACCCGAGCGGCGTACCCGCGGCGGCGCTCGCGTGGTTCGCGATGACCTCGTTGACGTTCATGTTCGTCTGCGTGCCCGAGCCGGTCTGCCACACCGAGAGGGGGAAGTGCGAGTCGAGCTCGCGGGCGAGGATCGCGTCGCAGGCGGCGGCGATGGCGGCCACCTTGTCGGCGGCGAGCTCGCCCAATCTGCCGTTCGCCACGGCGGCGGCCTTCTTGATCGACGCGATCGCGAGGATCACCTCGATCGGCATGAGCTCGCGCCCGATGCGGAAATTCTCCAACGAGCGCTGAGTCTGCGCCCCCCACAGACGGTCGGCGGCGACGCGGATCTCGCCCATGCTGTCCCGCTCGGTCCTGTAGTCCATGGTTCCTGCCCCCAGCAGGCCTAGCCTGCTATGCACTAATGTATAATGGTGACGGAGCTCGGGCAAGAAGAAGGAGGCGACACCATGGCCGAGGCGGGAATTTCCCTGGAAGAGGCGCGCGAAGCGGCTCGCACTAGACTCAAAGGCCACTGCGCGGCCTACAAGATCTGCGACGGCCTGGATACGAGGATTTGTCAGGGACACTCCTACGGCGCGCCGATCGGCATGGGCGGGGTCGGCACGGGCGCGTCCTTCGCCAACAACGTCAAGGCCCTGGCCGAGCTCAAGCTGCGAAGCTCGCTCATCGGAGCCGACTTCAAGCCCGATTGCCGCCTCACCTTCCTGGGACGCGAGCTCGCCATGCCGGTGATGGGGGCGAGCGTGGCCGGGGTCGACAGCTTCGGGGGCGAAGCCGTGATCCGCGAGGCCGATTTCTGCAAAGCCGTGGTCCGCGGCTGCAAGGCAGCCCTCTCCATGGGCTGGCGCGGCGACTCCTTCACCTACAGCCCCGAGTGCGCCTACGGCATCGAGGCGATCGCCGAAGCCGGAGGCTGGGGCGTCCAGATCGTCAAGCCTCGGTCCCAGGACATGATCAAGCGTTACTTCGAAAAGGCCGAGAAAGCGGGCTGCGCCGCGGTGGGCGTCGACGTCGACGGCTACGGCTCCTACGCGATGAACGCCCACGGCCAGCCCGTATTCAGGAAATCCGCCCAGGACCTGCGCGACCTTGCCGCTGCCACCTCCCTGCCCTTCGTCGTCAAGGGCGTCATGGGGCCCGAGGACGCCCAGGCCGCCGTCCAGGCCGGCGCCGCGGTCGTGGTCGTCTCCAACCACGGCGGCAGGGTCCTCGACCACGCGCCCGGCACGACCGAGGTCCTGCCCTCGGTCGTCGCGCGGATCAAGGGCCGGGCGACGATCGTCGCCGACGGCGGCGTGCGGACGGGCTACGACGTGCTCAAGATGCTCGCCCTCGGCGCCGACGCGGTCCTCGTCGGCCGCGACATGGTCCGGGCGGCGGTCGGCGGCGGCGAGGAGGCCGTCCGCGTCCAGATGGAGACCCTGGCCGCCGACCTCCGAAAGGCCATGAAGATGACCGGCGTCGCTAGCCTGCGAGATATCACGTCGAAAGTGCTGTGGAAGGCCGATTGAGGGTGTCGACATTGTAAGATTTTCTTCATACAAATGTCAGAAACTTCGGGCAGCTTGCTGTGTATTCTATATGTAAACACGAACTGGAGGTCACACATGAAACTCTCTCTGATCCTGCCGCTCGCTCTTCTCCTTCCCGCCGTCGCCTTCGCGCAAGGCCAAGGCATGGGTCCTGGCGAGGGACCGGGCCGTATGGGCGACGGGAGCAAACTGCTCAAGAGCTTCGGGCTCACCGACGCCCAGATCACCCAGGTGACAACCATCGAGAAATCGACGCGGGAGGCAGTCAAGGCCGACTTTACCCACATCCGGCTCGTCCAGGCGCAGATAGCCGAGGCTTTGCTCCCCGCGGCGCCCGACGCGAACGCGATCAACGCCTTGATCGACAAGAAGGGCCAGCTGCGCGTCGATATCGAGAAAAACCTGATGTCGGCCCGGATCCAGCTCGTCAAGATCATGGGCAGCGACAATTTCGCCGCGTTCGCGCGATCGTTGATGGGCCGCAATAGATTCGCCATGGGTCGGGAACGGACGGGCCGATGGGAAGGGCAGCCGGGCGTCATGCGCGAAGAGGGCTCAGTCCCTAGCAACGGCTAGGAGGCGAATGGAATGAAAAAACTCGTTTCCCGCGCGTTCACTCTGGCTATCGCGCTGCTGGCGATGGGCTGCGCGACGGCGCCCACCATCGCCAGAGGGTCCTCGAACTACCTGCAAAAAGGCATGTCGAGCGCGAGCCTCAAAGGCAACGAGTTCTACATGGCCGTGGGCGACGTGGACCTGTACGACTACAGCCTCTTCGGAGGCCTCCAGCCGAGCGGCAAGACCGCCGAAATAGCGGTCGTCATCCAGGCCGACAAAGACTCGGGCGAGGCCCTCAAGATCGATACCATGCAGGCGAACCCGGACCCGTACGCCGACGGCACGACCTACGCGAACGGAGCCGCCATCGCGCTAGGATCCCCCCTACGTGCTGGCCGATCTCCGAGGCGGCATCTCGATAATAGATTTGCAGCCCTATCCCCATTGGCTCGACGCGGTCGAAGCCATGAAAGGCGCGATCGCCAAGCTCGGCACCTATACGAACTACGCGGTGAACGGCCAGGGCGTTCTCGCCCCGATCGTCGTCACCGGCGGCGTCGGCATCGATTTCGGCTGGCCGATGTGGATCTACCGCGATCGCTGGAACGGTCATTACCATCGCTGGAGATAATGTAGCTTATAGCCAGGACGGAGGCCCCGAGAGCGCCGGTAGCCCTCGACCCGCCCCGGCTATGGACAATGGCAGCAATACCATGAGGCGGATACAATAGACTCATGCAGGCCATTCTCGCCGACATCACGACGCTCGCGGTCGACGCGATCGTCATTGCCGCGAACGAGTCTCTGCTGGGCGGAGGCGGAGTCGACGGCGCCATCCATCGCGCGGCCGGAAGCGGCCTATTGGCGGAGTGCCGCACACTGGGGGGCTGCAGGACGGGGGACGCCAAGCTCACCGGCGGCTACGACCTACCCGCGAAGCACGTGATCCACACGGTCGGGCCAGTATGGCACGGCGGCTCCTCCGGCGAGGAGGCGCTCCTCGCGAGCTGCTATCGCCGCTGCCTCGAGATCGCGCGGGCGAACGGGATCCGCAGCGTCGCCTTCCCGTCCATCAGCACCGGCGTCTACGGCTATCCTATAGGCAAGGCTGCGGGTGTCGCCGTTCGGACCGTTCGAAAACTCCTCGAAGCCGATCCGATCCAAGTCTGTTTCTGCTGTTTCTCGGAGAGGGATCTGGCCGTCTATCAAGCCTTGTTGGTTTAATCGCGATTGTCTCGTAACTCGTATTGACGGCGCTATTGCCGCAATCTAGTCTTGCTGATAGCATGCGTGCCCTCACGGGAATCGCCTCCGCTCCGGGACCCAGCGGCATGAACGCTGAGCTGCTCCGCATCGAGTTGGCGGGCGGCCTGGCCCTCGTGCTCCGCGACCGCTGCAGATGCGAAACTGTAGAGGCAGACGATTCGGGCTTCCCAACTGACAGGATACCAAAGGCACCTTTCCTCGCCATCGAAGGATCCGACCTCGCCGAAGAAGGAGTCGGGTTCGGCTTGCCGGTCCTCAGGGGACGGCTCGACACGGTCTTCCCGGGGAGCTTCATCTTGTGCCGCTCGGAGGACGAAGCTCGCTTCGAGCTCGAGTTCGAGATGAACCTCGTCGAACGGCTGGCGAGGAACGGGGCCGGACCCGCGACAATCCGCCCGGCAAGCCAGGCGACCAATCTCGTTAAAGAGCTTTTCGCTATCGTCCACCGACGCCTCCCGTTCACGCGCCGCGCCCTCACCCTGCTCTCCGACATTCTGCGGATGGCTTTGGGCATGAAGACCGTCTTCACGCCGACGCGGTCCCTCGGCACTGTCCGAGTCGCATATCGGGTCGACCGAGGCTCGGGTGCCATCGAAATGCGAGCCGACGCAGGCAACTTGAGCCTGGACGCGGCGCAGCGACTCGTCTTCATGCAACGAGGCCGGCGCACGATGCTTCGACACCTACGAGGACTCCGGCGGCACTCTCCTGTGCGGCCGCGAGATCGAGAGCTGGCGGCAGGTCGAGGCGGAGAGGGCCGTCTTCAGCGACCGCGTCTCGGGCGCTTTCTTCTCGGCGCGACGCAATCCGGGCGCCGCCCTCTTTCGCGGGAGGGAGCTCGTCGGGAACAGGCTGTCCTGGGCCGGGCTGGCCTACGTCCTCCCTCCAGGAGCGACACGATTCGAATACCGGATCGAAGCAGGGCTGAGAGTATGACGTCGATACTGCTGATCTATCCCTTCTTCAAGCCGCGCTACGACAATTCGCAATTCCGCTTCCCTCCGCTCGGCCTCGCCTATCTGGCGTCGAGCCTCCGCGAAGCCGGCCGCAAAGTCGAGCTTCTCGACTGTAGCTTCCTGGGACGCGAGGAGGCGCTCGCCATCGCCCGCTCCTCAGGGGCCGAGCTCGTCGGCATCTACTCAATGATTACCATGAGAGAAGAAAGCCTCCTCTTCGCGAGGGAGCTCAAGGACAAGGCGAGGCTCCTCGTCGCCGGCGGACCGCTCCCGAGCACGGACGCCTTCCCGTTCCTCGCCGACTTCGACGCCGTGGCGATCGGTGAGGGCGAGCGCACGATGCGCGAGCTCGCACTGGCCCTCGAGGAAGGCCGGCCCTTCTCGACCGTGCGGGGCATCGCCTATCGGACCGCCGGCGCCCGCGGAAGCCCCGTCGGGGCCTGGGCATCCACTCCGGCGCGCGAGCTCGAGCCCGACCTCGACTCCCTGCCCTTCCCCGCGCGCGACCTCCTGCCGAATGCCGTTTACATCGAGCACGGCCGCAGAAAATACGGCCACGCCATCACGACGATCATGTCCAGCCGCGGCTGCCCCTTCTCCTGCGAGTTCTGCAGCAACGCCGTCTTCGGCCCCGGCTACCGCGAGCGCTCGCCGCGCAACGTGGCGGACGAGGTCGAGGACGCCCTCTCCTACGGCTACGACCGCATCCACTTCGGCGACGACGTCTTCACCCTCAAGAAAGAGCGCATCCTCGCGGTTTGCGCCGAGTTCCTTCGCCGAGGACTGCGCTTCTCTTGGGAATGCCTGGGCAGAGTCGACTCGATCGACCGTGAGGCCGCCGAGGCCATGCGCCGCGCCGGCTGCGACCGGATCTTCTTCGGCGTCGAATCCGGGAACGAGCGCATCCTGCGGATCATGAAGAAGGGGATCACCCCGCAGCGGGCGAGGGCGGCCATCGAGGCGGCGAGGGCGGCCGGCATCAAGACCGGCGCCTTCTTCATCCTCTTCTATCCCGGCGATGACGACGATTCCGTCCTCGAGACAATGCGCTTCGCCTCGTCGCTCCCGCTCGACTACCTTTCCTTCTCTTTGCCCTACCCCATCCCCGGGACAGCCTTGCACAAGCGAGTCGCGGACCGGTCGATCCGCGAGTGGCGGCAGCCGCACGGCCTGTTGTTCGACCACTGCCGCATCTTCGACGCGGACTTCTCCGAGGCGAAGATGAAGTTCGGCCTCGTCAAGGGCAAGATCGAATTCGAGCTGCAGAGGCGCGGGGCAGCCGTGGGCTCGCCGGCCTTGAGGCTCTTCCGCGGGCCGACCGACCTCGTGCTGCGGCTGCTCAAATGACCGGCCGCTCTCGCTCGTCGTCATCCCGACCTACAACGAGCTCGCCAACATTCGCTAGCTCGTGCCGGCGAATACGAGGCGGCCGTCCAGATGGACGCGGATCTGCTGGAGGCGGCGGTCGTCGCTTGGGGCCTGCGGTTCTGCAAGCGGCCCGGTCGCGGTTCCCGGCATTGAGCAAAGAAGTATTCACCGCGACCTTCAACCCTCAGTATATTAGGTTTTATCTAAAACGCTTCGCAACTGCGTTTAACCCCCTGAGATACAGGGAGAGGAGTTCAAGTATGTACAAGCGGAGGTCGAGTCTTCTCGCTATCGGGTTTGCAGCGGCGATTGCCGTGGTCGGATGCTCCAAGCCGACGCCCTCGGTTACGGTCTCCGACCAGGCGGACAATAACGATAGCGTCACGATAGCGAAGGTCGTGAGCAACGGGCCCGGCTGGCTTGTGATCCATAAGGACGCGAGCGGTGCGCCGGGCGCCGTCATCGGCTACGCGGCGGTGAAGAACGGAGAGAACGACAACGTCGTCGTCAAGATCGATTCCTATTCCGGATCCCCAACGCTCTATGCGATGCTGCATATCGACGCCGGCAAAGTCGGCGTCTACCAGTTCCCCGGGCCCGACGTGCCGGTCATGGTCGACGGCAAGATGGTCAGCCCACCCTTCAAAGTAACGGGCCTCGATCCCCGGGTCGTCGTCGCCGACCAGGCGATCAAGGACGGGACGGTCACGATCGCGGAAGTGCTCTCCAACGGTCCCGGATGGCTGGTGGTCCACGCCGACGCGAAGGGCGCTCCCGGGCCGGTGATCGGCCACGTCGCCGCCCCGGACGGCCTCAACCTCAACCTCGTCGTGCCGATCAACGCGAAGAAAGCCACGCCCGTGCTCTACGCGATGCTGCACATCGACACAAAGGTCGGCGTCTACCAGTTCCCCGGGCCCGACGTGCCGGTCATGGTCGACGGCAAGATGGTCAGCCCACCCTTCAAGGCGAGCAAGTAACGAGGCGCGGTATGAAGCAAGTAGTGCTCCTGCGGCATGGCGAAAGCCTGTGGAACAAGGAGAACCTCTTCACGGGCTGGACGGACGTGGATTTGTCCGAGCGCGGCAGGGAGGAGGCGGTCGAGGCGGGGAAGATTCTCAAGGAGAAGGGCTTCTCCTTCGACGTCGCATTCACCTCGGTGCTCAAGCGCGCCATACGGACGCTCTGGCTAGTCCTCGACGAGATGGACCTCATGTGGATACCGATTGTGCGGGACTGGCGGCTGAACGAGCGCCATTACGGCGCGCTCCAGGGCCTTAACAAGGCGGAGACCGCCGAGAAGTACGGAGACGCGCAGGTCAAGATCTGGCGGCGCAGCTACGACGTGAGGCCCCCGGCCCTCGAGCCGGACGATCCCCGCCATCCGAAGCTCGACCGCCGCTACGCCGGAGTCCCGCCCGACGGCATGCCCGCCACGGAATGCCTCAAGGACACCGTCGCCCGCTTCATGCCGGCTTGGCTCGATCGCATAACTCCCGAGATCCGCGCGGGGAAGCGGGTGCTGGTCACGGCGCACGGCAACAGCCTGCGCGCCCTCATCAAGTATCTCGACGGCATCCCCGATGAGGATATCGTCGAGCTCAACATACCGACCGGCATCCCGCTAGTGTACGAGCTCGACGAGAGCCTCGTGCCTTTGCGTCACTATTACCTGGGCGACGAGGCCAAGATCGAGGAGGCGACGCGGGCCGTGGCGGGGCAGGCTCGGCGCATTCCCCGCGCTGATCCCAGGCGATTATTGTTTTCCGTTCGCGCAAACCGGCTATATACTCGGGAGAATGAGCGGTTATTGGTTCGCCCCTCGCGCGCTGTCGGTCGCGATGTTCGCCTTTGCCATCTACCTATTTCTCATATGGGCGCGAAAGCGGGACCGTCATAGGGACCTCGCGATGTCTCTGCTGTTCCTCGTTTTGGGGTTCAATGACATCTTCCAATCGTTCGTCTACGCCTCGGCTTCGCCCGCGGAGGCGATCCCGTGGCTCCGACTTTCGTCGGCCGCCGCCGGCCTCGCGGCTCCGTTCTTCCTGTGGTTCCTCGCCGAATACACGGCCATGGTGCCCAAGCGGGCCCTGGCCCTCGTCGCCGTCTTCTTTACGATCTACTCGGCTATGGAGCTTCTCGCCCCCGGGGACATAGCCTGGATCGCGTCTCGCCCCTTGCATATCGTCGCCAAGCTGCCCTTCCTCCCGGAGTTTTCGGTTCAACAGGTCGCTTCCGGCCCGCTCGACACAATCCAGATTCCCGCGACGATGGCCCTCATTCTCTATTGCATGGTCATCATCCGCCGATTCTCTCGGTCGGGACGTCGACGCGAGGCCCGGGGATTCGCCGGCGTCCTCGCCGTGGTTCTCGCGGCCGTGCTCAACGACAACCTCGTCGACGCGGGAGCCTACCGCTTCATCTTCCTGACCGAGTACGCCTGGGCGCTCGGCCTCGTGTTCCTCACCTACCAGTCTTCGCAGGAGATCATCGCGGGAGGAGAGGCCCTGCAGCGGCTCGACCAGAGCGAGGCCAGGCTTCGCGCGATGGTGGAGCACGCCCCCTTCAATATCTGGATCTGCGACGCAGATGGACGCCTCATCCTGCAGAACTCCGCTGACATCGCTGCGGTGGGCGAGCACGTCGGCCAACGCTACGAGGACTGGAACGGCCCAGAGAAAAGCCCGTCCGTCTTCGCCGAGATAAGCCGCCGCGCCCTGTCCGGCGAGGTCGTGGACGAAAACTTGACCTACGATGTCGGCGGGACCTCCAGGGTCTTCCGCGACATCATCGCGCCAGCCCTCTCCGGCAATGCGATCATAGGCTCGGTCGGCGTGGGCATCGACATCACGGAGCAGGTTCGCTCCAAGGCCGAGCTCGAGGCGAGGCTCGCCGAGAAGGAAATCCTCCTGCGCGAGATCCACCATCGCGTCAAGAACAACCTTCAGGTGGTCGCGAGCCTGGTCAATATCCGAGGGGACAGCCTAAAAGACCGCGCGGCGAAGGAAATTTTCATCGCGGTGCAGGGGCAGGTCGACGCCATCGCGCGAGTGCACGAGTCGCTTTACAACTCCGACAATCTCGCCACGATCGACTTCGGCGAATACTTGGGCAAGCTCGTATCGGACCTCGTTTCCATGAGGGGCCGCGAAGGCATCGCGCTCTCCCTCGATCTCGAAAGTCTCTCGCTCGACATCGATTCGGCCATCCCCTGCGCCCTCATCGCGCACGAGCTTGTCATGAATTCCCTCAAACACGCCTTCTGCGAACGGGAGTCGGGGCGTCTCGCCGTCTCCTTCCGCAGGCGGGGCAAGGATGGCCGTCCTAGCCGTCGAGGACGACGGCTCGGGCATCCCCGAAGACGGATCGTCCCGACGGAAGGCGCGTCGATCGGCATGGTCCTGGTCTCCTCTCTGACCGCCCAGCTCCGTGGCGGCTCTATCGATCCTCGGCCCGCGACGGAATCGGGTGGAGCTCGAGTTCCCCGCCTAGGAGAGAGAGGGGGGATCGCCATGGCTGACGGGTTCAGTGCGCCCGCGGCGTGGGCATCGCGGCCATTGCCGCTGCGCGCCTTTGGAGCCTCGCGGGCCTGCTCATAAAGCTCCTCGACTGGAACCCCATGGCGATAGCCTGCGGCCGAAGCGCAATCGCGGCCCTCTTCCTGCTCGTCTGGCTCCGCAAGCCTCGCTTCGACTTCTCGCCCGCCCAGCTATTTGCGGCCCTCGCCTATTCCGCCACCATGCTGCTCTTCGTCTATGCGAACAAGGCGACGACGTCGGCCAACGCGATCCTCCTGCAGTACGGCGAGCCCGTCTACGTGGCGATCATCGGCTCCTTCGTGCTCAAGGAGAAGCCGAGGGCCGAGCACTGGATAGCCTTCGGCCTCGTGGCCATCGGTATGGGCCTTTTTTTTGCCGGCGGGGTGGGCGGCGGGAGCCTGGCGGCAACGCGGCGGCCGCGGCGGCGGGAGTGGCCTTCGCCCTCTATACGATCTTCATGCGCAAGCAGAAGGCGGCTCGCCCCTCGAGTCGGCCCTCATGGCCCACGTCCTCACCGCCGCCATCGCCTTCGGCGCCTGCCTCTTCCTGCCGGCGCCCGCTTCGACGCCCGCTCGCTCGCGGTCATCGCGACGCTCGGCGTGGTGCAGATAGGCCTCGCTTCCGTCTTCTTCGCGATGGGATCAAGCGCGTGACGGCCGTGGACGCGAGCCTCATCGGCGTGATCGAGCCGGTGTTCAACCCGCTGTGGGTCTTCCTGGCCATAGGCGAGACGCCCGGGGCGAACGCCTTGATCGGCGGCGGCGTAATAATCGTCGCCGTCCTCGGATCGACGATCGTCTCGCTTCGCCGCGACGCTCGGGCCAACTCCTAGAGAGGAGCCAGGCGCATTGGAATCTCTTCGTTACGATCATCATTCTCGGCTCCGTATCGCGATCAGTCTCCATCATACGGACCTCGGTCGATCAAGTCGCGAACGGGTCCCAGGAAATCAGCTCGACGTCCGAAGAGTTGAGTCAGGGCGCGTCAGAACAGGCGTCGAGCGGGGAAGAAGTGTCCTCTTCCTTGGAGGAGATTTCGGCGACGATCAAGCAAAACACTGACAACTCGGTGACGACCGAACAGATCTCCCGAAAAGCCGCCGCCGACGAGGGAGGCAAGGCGGTCATGGCGGCCGTTACCGCAATAAACGCAATCGCAAAAAAAGTCGTGATCATCGACGAGATAGCCCGACAGACGAAGCTCCTCGCCCTGAATGCGGCGATAGAGGCGGCGTGGGCCGGCGAGGCGGGGAAAGGCTTCGCGGTAGTGGCTTCCGAAGTCCGGAAACTCGCGGAGCGCTCCCAACAGGCCGCGGGCGAGATAACCGAGCTTACCGGAGATACGGTCGAGACCGCTTCGAAGGCCGGAGACCTGATCCAAAAGATTGTACCCGATATCAAAAAGACCGCGGAACTCGTCCAAGAAATAGCGGCAGCGTCGCGCGAGCAGAGCTCCGGGGCCGAGCAGATCAGCCTGGCGATGACGCAACTCGACAATGTCATTCAGCAAAACGCCTCGGCGAGCGAAGAGCTGGCCAGCATGGCCGAAGAGCTAACCGGACAGTCGGAGCAACTCGTCGAGGCCATGGGTTTTTTCGGCAGCAACGCATCCAAGTCGACCACGACGCAGGAGCAGCATCGCGTGAATGTCGCCCACGTCGCAAGCGCTACCCGTAAAGCGAGCCCGAAAACAAAAGCGATCGCTCTTGCCAAGGTCGCTACCGACTCCGAATACGAGAGCTTTTGAGGAGCTTTCTGGAGGCTACCGGTACTTGATCCTCACCGTCGATGAGCGAAGATAGCCCGAGAGCACGACGAGGTTGCCGTCGCCCGCTCCCTTGGGCTTGTTCCTCACGGCGCTGCTCACGCGCTCGGTGAAACGGTCCTCGACCTCGAAGCCCTCGGGCACGATGACGCGGAGATTGCTCGAAACCGCGTCGACATCGACATAGAGGGTGAAGCCTCGCGCGCCTTCGTACTCCGTGAGATCGAGCCTGGCGTTGGACGACTTGAGGGAGAGCCGGTAGTCCCGCGCCTTGACCCATTCGCCGGTCATGCGGATGCTGCCGCTCACGCAACTGAGCTCGAGCGCGCCCGCGACTGCCGCCGGCGCGTACGGTACATGGTAAGGGCTCGGCCGCCCGCCGGGCGCCGCCTGCATGGCGCC